>NZ_JAPWGV010000039.1:0-41204 GCF_027213915.1 Sulfitobacter sp. G21635-S1 | reverse complement strand
CCCCCCCCCCCCCCCCCCCCCCCCCCCCCCCCCCCCCCCCCCCCCCCCCCCCCCCCCCCCCCCCCCCCCCCCCCCGCTCCCCGGTCGGAGGGGCGTCAGCCCATTCGAAAGCAGATCAATCGTACCACTTGCCCATCTTCACCTCGACATCCGTGCCCACACGTTTGGCGAAAGCTTCCGGATCCTGGGTGCCGCCGTCCCGGCCGCGGTAGTGGTAGGGATAGACATATGTCGGCGCAAATTCGGACACCGCCGATGCCGCGGCATTCACGTCCATGGTGAAGGGCAGGTTCATGCAGACAAAGGCCAGGTCGATGTCCGACAGCTGCCGCATCTCGGGAATGTCCTCGGTATCGCCCGAGATATAGACCCGGAACTTGTCGAAGTTCAGCACATATCCGTTGTCGCGGCCTTCGGGGTGAAAATTCTTGCGCTCTTCGGTCATGTTGTAGGCCGGGATCGCTTCGATGTTCATCCCGGCAAACTGCGCCATTTCCGCGTTGGCCACAGCCGTTGCCTTGCCCTTCAGGTCATCGGGCAACATGTCAAAGACGGCCGGGTTGGTGATCAGTTGGGTGCTCTCCCCCACCAGGGAGGACAGGGTTTCTGCGTTGTAATGGTCCCCGTGTTCGTGGGTGATCAATACC
This sequence comes from Sulfitobacter sp. G21635-S1, assembly GCF_027213915.1. Taxonomy (NCBI): domain Bacteria; kingdom Pseudomonadati; phylum Pseudomonadota; class Alphaproteobacteria; order Rhodobacterales; family Roseobacteraceae; genus Sulfitobacter; species Sulfitobacter sp. G21635-S1. Next base: position 40,557 of record NZ_JAPWGV010000039.1, on the reverse strand, counting down.
AGATCCGCGGGCGGGAAATCCGCGTATTGTGCCGCATCGCCCACCGGGTCGACGTAAATCGTGCCCTTGGGCGTCTCCATGACAAAGGAGGCATGGGAGACCGGATGCACGGTGATGGGGCCCGCTTCGGTGTCGAAGGTATCGCCCGCGTGGGCTGCGGCACGCGCGGCATAGGGCAAAAGCGTGACAACCCCGGCTGTCGCAGCGGTGGTGACAAGGAAATGGCGACGTGTCTGTGACATTGTGATCCTCCTTCTGGGTTAGGCAGGAGATAGGCGGCTGCCCCCCTTTGTCAAAACCGGGGGAGCGTAAATTCGGCGTCGCGCGCCTAACGGTCATCCCCCATGTCTGCGGCGTCCCCCATGTCCTCTTCCTCGATATGGGCATGTGCCGCCGCGGTGACCGCCTTGCGGTCTTCTTCGCTCAGGTTCTCGACCTTGCCATCGGCCAGGCGCACGGTCACTTCGCGGTGGGCGAATTTGATGCCTTCGCGTTCGAACAGGGCGCGGATGTCCTCATAGACCTTCTTGCGCACCAGCCATTGATCCCCGGGCTTGGTCATGAACTTGACCCGGATGATCATGGCGCTGTCCTGCATCTCGATCACACCCTGGGATTTCAGGGGCTGGATGAAGTTGTCCCCGATCACCGGGTCATCCAGCAGTTCCTGCCCCAGTTTCTTGATCAGCTTGCGGACCTTTTCCACATCGGTGTCATAGGTCACCCGCAGCGGCAGTTTCATCATCACCCAATCGCGGGAATAATTGGTGATCACCTGCAGTTCACCAAAGGGAATCGTGTGCAGCGCGCCCAGATGATGGCGCAGCTGGAAGGACCGGACGGAGATCTTTTCGACCGTGCCCTTGACCTCGCCCACGTCCAGATACTCGCCCTTGCGAAAGGCGTCGTCGAACAGAAAGAACGCCCCGGCAAAGATGTCGCGCACCAGCGCCTGGGAGCCGAAGCCGATCGCCACCCCGACGATCCCGGCACCGGCAAACAGGGGGCCGACATTGATCCCCAGCTCCATGAGCACGATCAGCAGAAGCGTCACCACCACGAGGATCAGGATGAAGTTGCGAAACAGCGGCAACAGGGTCGCAAGCCGGCTTGCGGAAGACCCGCCGCCCTCATCGCCCAGTTCGACTTCCTTTTCATCCCCGGTTTCCTCGGCGATCTTGTTGTCGATCCAGATCCGGAAGGCGTGATAGACCACGTAACCGACAAAGATGATCACCAGGATGTCGAGAAACCGGTCGGCATAGCTTTCGACCATCTGCGCGCCGTCGTTGTCCCAGATGTAGAAAAACGCATAGGCCCCCGCGACAAAGGCAAGAATGCCGGCAACCCGCCCGGCAAGACCTTCGAAGGTGTTCAGCCGGTGGCGCGGTATCAGCCCCATGCGCGCCTCTTCCTCGGCCACGGCGGCACGGGTATCGGCCAGTTCCTCGCTCAGCCGCGCCGCTTCAACTTCGGAGATTTCGGACTGTGCTTCCAGTGCGGCCGCCAGCTCGGCCTCCTGGGTTTCTTCCTCGGCCAGCTTTTCGTTCATGCGGCGCATCGCGCGGGCGCGGGCGAAACTGCGTTCGATCAGATAGTTGATCACACCGTAAACCACGATGATCGACATCATGATGCCGTAGGCCCCCGCGATCAGCGGAATGGAGGACGGGTTCCCAAGGACCAGATCAGCGGTCAGTTCGAGCCAGGCGAAGATGACGTAAACAATCATCCCCGGCGCCCATGCACGCGACAGGAACCGCACGAGGAAACTGCATTCCTCCAGGGATTTCCCGTTCCGCAAAGCGAGGCTGACTGCGCGGCGGTTGATCAGGACCATCAGGATGTTCATCAGGACGATACCCGCCGACATCATCGCGCTGAGAAAGGCATAGACCTCGTAGTTCAGGCCCAGCTCACCGATCCAGATGCCGAAAAGAATCGCGCAGATGTCCAGGACGGCCAGGATCCATATCCACCTGTGCAGCCGTTTTGCGTCGCGGTCGCTGAAATGCGGGATCCGGTATTGGCTCAGAAAGGGCGAAAGGATCATCCGCCAGATCCCCGCAACCAGGCGGCATGCAAAATAGCCGATATTGATCAGGCTGACGGTAAATTGCATCGCCGTGTCTTCCAGGGTGCCAAAGATCGCGAACCCCAGGATGTATGCCACCAGCATCGAAACCAGGATACCCACGACGCCGACGGCAAAGCGCATGACGAGGAAGGGCATTTTTTCCACATAGCCCTGCGGGTTTTCCATCACGCGGGAGGTAACAAATCCCTTCGCGATCCGTCTGCCAAACACATATCGTTCGAACAGCGACCCGACCGCAAACAGGGCGAGGCACAACAGCAATGTCTTGCCAAAGGCCCAAATGGTGCCATCCGGGCTGGCCGCGCGCAGGATATAGGCGACTTCGTTGAAGGCGGCAGGCAGCAGTAACAGCCGGTCTACAAGGGCGGCCCGGAGCTGCATCGCCCGGTCCTGTGCGGCCATCAGCGGTGATTTCCCCGCCGGCTGCTCTGCCGTGGTTTCCGCAGCCTCGGTGGTGCCCTGGGTCAGCAGGTTGCCCTCGGTGTCGATCACCACCACGCCCACACCATTTTCGGCGGCCTGCCGGATGATCCGGTCGATGTTTTCCTCGCTCGCGGAGGGGGCAGCCTTTTCCTTGCTCAGCAGCGGCCCCAGCCCCTGCGCCTGCGCATCGGGGGCGGCCAGGCAGATCATCAAGGCCATGATGAGAAAGGTAAGATAGCGCATGATGGCCCCCAAATTCAATTTTACTACGCTAAGTCAGGCGACACACCATTGCAATCGCCGCCCCGGTGCGGCAGGGCCTCGGGCCAAATATCAGTGCAGATGTTTTACAAGCCCATATAACTTGTGCCATATCGGAATGCAGGCGCCACGGGCTGCCACACTAGAACCGGAAAGACCGCCCATGATGCACCCTGCCTGCTTCAGCCGCCCAACGCGCAGCCAGACCAGCCAGCGCCCCGTCCAGATGACAGACCCGGTGAACCGGGAAAGCAGTTTCCCAGAACAAGCGGGAAATCGGGCTGCGTCCTGATGCGATCAGGACCGGCACCGCTGCACATGGAACGTATGACCCACACCGTCACGATGGCCCGCAAGGCAACGTCGCACAGGATCATGTTCTACAGTCATGACACCTTCGGGCTGGGCCATTTGCGCCGGTCCCGCGCGCTGGCCACCGCCCTGACAAAGGGCGATGACAAGGCTTCCGCGATCATCCTGACCGGATCGCCCGTCGCAGGGCGATTTACCTTTCCCGAACGGGTCGATCATATCCGCCTGCCGGGCGTCACGAAACTGCCGGACGGGTCTTATGTCAGCCAGACGCTTGGCATGGACATCGACCAGACAACGTCACTGCGGGCGGGGCTGATCCAGACCTCGGTCGAGCAATACCAGCCGGACCTGCTGATCGTGGACAAGGAACCAACCGGCTTTCGCGGCGAACTGCTGCCGACGCTGGAGTGGCTGCATGCCAAGGGGAACATACCCTGCGTCCTTGGACTGCGGGATGTGCTGGACGAACCGGAGGTCATCGGGGCCGAATGGGCACGCAAGGGCGCGATCGAGGCAACAGAGCGGTTTTATGACGAGATCTGGGTCTATGGCGCACGCGATGTCTATGACCCGACCGAGGGGCTTCACCTGTCGGAGGCCGCCCGCGCGCGGTTGCACTGGACCGGCTATCTGCGCCGCACTGTCACTGACGCCTCCGAGGTGCCGGACAGGCCCTATATCCTGATCACCCCCGGTGGCGGCGGCGACGGCGCCACCATGGTGTCGCTGGTTCTTGAAGCCTATGAAAACGACCCCTCCCTGGGGCCGGACGCGGTGCTGGTCTACGGCCCCTTCCTGTCTGGCGAAGTGCGCGCGGCTTTCGACGCACGGGTGGCCAAACTGGGCGGGCGCGTCATCGCGACGGGATTCGACAGCCGGATCGAGGCGCTTTTTGCCCGGGCCGAAGGTGTGATCTGCATGGGCGGCTACAATACCTTTTGCGAGGTGCTCTCCTTTGACAAGCCGGCGGTGATCGTGCCGCGCACCAAACCCCGGCTGGAGCAGTGGATCAGGGCGAGCCGTGCGGAACAGCGCGGGCTGGTGCGGATGCTGGATGAAACCCGCGACGGGATGACCACCGCGTCGATGATCGCGGCCATCCGCAACCTGCCGCGGCAGGGCAAGCCATCGGAAGCCGGGGCAGACGGGCTGCTGGAAGGTCTGGATGTCGTGGTGGCGCGGGCCCGTGCCCTGATGGCCGGGGAGAACAGCAAATGAACGTCGGAAAGCTGGCTGTCGTGGTCAAGGGCTGGCCGCGCCTGTCAGAGACGTTTATCGCGCAGGAACTGGTCGCGCTGGAAGAGGCCGGTCTGCAGTTTGACATCTGGTCGCTGCGGCATCCGACCGATCACAAGACGCATCCGCTGCATGACCGCCTGCAGGCCCAGGTGCGCTATCTGCCGGAATACCTGCGCGATGAACCCGCCCGGGTGGCCCGCGCGATGGGTGCTGCGGCCGACATGCCCGGTTTTGACGCGGCCGCTGCCGCCTATGCTGCCGATCTGAACCGTGACGACACGCCCAACCGCCGCCGCCGCTGGGGGCAGGCCTGCGTGATGGCGCATGAACTGCCGCAGGATGTGGCGGGCCTTTATGCGCATTTTCTGCATACGCCCTCCTCTGTCGCGCGCTATGCAGCCATACTGAGAGGACTGCCATGGTCCTTCTCCGCCCATGCCAAGGACATCTGGACGTCGCCGGATTGGGAATTGCGCGAAAAACTGTCAGGCCGGCATCACGGCGCCGCCTTTGGCGCGACCTGCACCGCCTTTGGTGCGGCGCATCTTCAGGGTCTGGCCGACACGCCCGAGCGGGTCGATCTGGTGTATCACGGGTTGGACCTCGCACGGTTTCCTGCCCCACCAGAGCGGAAACTGCGCAAACCGGGTGACCCGTTCCGGATGATGTCAGTGGGGCGGCTGGTCGAGAAAAAGGGTTTTGACAACCTGATTGACGCGCTGGCCCTCTTGCCTGCCACCCTCGACTGGCACTGGACCCATATCGGCGGCGGGGCGCTGGACGCGCAGATGCGCGCGCGCGCCGAAGCGCATGGGATCAGCGACCGCATCACCTGGCGCGGGGCCTGCGACCAGCCCGAGGTGATCGCGGCGATGCGCGCCGCCGATCTCTTTGTCCTGCCCTCGCGCATCGCGGCGGATGGCGACCGCGACGGCCTGCCAAATGTGCTGATGGAGGCGGCCAGCCAGAAGCTGCCGATCCTCAGCACGCCGGTCTCTGCCATCCCCGAATTCATCGACACCGGTGTGCATGGCGTGCTGAGCGATGACGCACCGGCGACACTGGCCGAGGCCATGGCCGGTTTCGCCGCAGACCCGGTGCGTGCGGCAGCGATGGCCGATGCCGCCCTTGCACGGCTGACCTCGGATTTCCTGATGCAACCGGGGATCGCACATCTGAAAAAGCGCCTTGTGGCAATGCTCGCGCCGGCAAGATGATGCGGCTGGCGTTCTATGCTCCCCTGAAACCGCCTGACCACCCCACGCCCTCCGGTGACCGGGCAATGGCGCGGGGGCTGATGACGGCGCTTGAAAGGACAGGCGCTGAGGTAACCCTTGCCAGCACGCTGCGCAGCAGGGACGGCAGCGGGGACACCGCACTGCAAGCCAGTTTGTTTGCGCAGGCAGAGGAGCAGATCGCGCGCCTGATCCCGCAGGGCCGCCGGGAGCGTTGGCAGGCCTGGGTCAGCTATCACAATTACTACAAGGCCCCCGACCTGATCGGCCCCGCTGTCGCAGGGGCATTGGGCATTCCTTATCTGCAGGTCGAATCCACCCGTGCGCGCAAGCGGCTGGCAGGCCCCTGGGCCGATTTCACAGCCGCTGCAGAATCGGCGGCAGATGCCGCAGCGGTGATTTTCTACGTGACGGCCCGTGACGCCGAAACCCTGCGCCGCGACGCACCGACCGGGCAACACCTGATCCACCTGCGCCCGTTCCTGTGCCGCGACACATTGCCGGATGCCGCAGCTTTGAGTGGTCCGATGCTGAGCGTCGGCATGATGCGCGCGGGGGACAAGCTGGCCTCCTACCGCATCATCACGGAAACCCTGACGCTGCTGGAAGGCGACTGGGCGCTGGAGATCGCAGGCGATGGTCCGGCGCGCGCGGAGGTGGCGGCGCTGATGGCACCTTTTGGTGACAAGGTACGCATTCTCGGTGCGCTGACGGAAGACGCGCTGCAGGGCGCCTATGCCCGCGCATCCCTGCTGTTCTGGCCCGGCGTGAACGAGGCGTTCGGCCTGACCTATCTCGAAGCGCAGGCGGCGGGCCTGCCGGTCGTGGCACAGAACCGTCCCGGCGTCCGCGACGTGCTGGCACCGGGCATATACCCCGCCCCCGGGGCCGGGGCAGCCGCCCTGGCCCATCGGCTGACGGCTTTGCTGGCAAAGCCTGAGCTTCGCCAGGCCGCCGGGGCCGCCGCAAGGGACCACATTGCAGCCCACCACCTGCTGCCCGCCGCGATGCAATGCCTGGGCAGGGGCCTGTTCGCTGCGGGGGTGGCGGCATGAGCCGCCTTGCCCTCTTGCGCCACGGCCACACGGAATGGAACCGCGCGGGCCGCATTCAGGGCCGCACCGACATCCCGCTTGATCCCGAAGCACGGGCGCAACTGGCGCTGCTGTCCTTGCCGCCCCCCTGGGACCGCGCCGCGATCTGGTCCAGCCCCCTGCGCCGCGCGGCAGAAACGGCACAATTGGTCAGTGGCCGCGCCCCGACAACCGACCCGGCCCTGACCGAAATGGACTGGGGCAGCTGGGAGGGGCAAAAACGCCCCGACCTGCATGCCGACCCGGATTGCGACTATCGCCCGATTGAAGACTGGGGCTGGCACTATGCCCCGCCCGGCGGCGAAAGCCCCGCCGAGGTCCGTGCGCGCCTGCTGCCCTGGGCAGAGGCGCTGACGGGAGATGCGGTGGCAGTTTGCCATATCGGCGTGATGCGGGTGCTGCTGGCCCATGCCCATGGCTGGGATTTCGACGGTCCCGCCCCCTTTGCGGTGAAGCGCAACAGGCTCTACATCATCGACATAGACCCCTCCGGCTGGCGCCCCCGCGCCGAGCCGCTGCGCCTGACGGAGACGGCACCATGAAGGTGATGATTGTCGTAACCCACCTGCTGGGCACCGGGCACCTGTCCCGTGCACTGACCCTTGCGCGGGCGTTCCGGCAGGCAGGCCACAGGATCAGCCTGATGTCGGGCGGGATGCCTGCACCGCACCTGCAGGACGCCGATATTCCCCTGCATCAGCTGCCACCAGTGCGCTCTGACGGCGTCGACTTCACCCGTTTGCTGGACATGCAGGGCGATGTGGTGACCGACAGCGCGCTGTCCCGGCGTCAGGCCGCCCTGCTGGATCATTTCCACGCCGAGGCCCCGGATGTGCTGATCACCGAACTCTTTCCCTTTGGCCGCCGCATCCTGCGCAAGGAATTCCGCGCCTTGCTGAGTGCGGCACGCGGGAGCGCCGGCAAGCCGCTGATCTGCGCCTCCATCCGCGACATCCTCGCGCCGCCGTCGAAACCCAGGAAGGCCGCGTTCGCCGATGAGATGATCGACACCTATTATGACGCGGTGCTTGTGCATTCGGATGCGGCGATAACGCCCCTGAGCCTCAGCTGGCCGGTATCTGAGGTGCTGCAACCCAGGCTCAGATACACCGGTTTCGTGGCCCCGCCCCCTGCCCCGGCACATCCCCAAAGTGCCGGCGCGGAAGAGGTGATCGTCAGCGCGGGGGGCGGCGACGTGGGCGCGGAGATTTTCGCCGCCGCGCTGCAAGCCGCCAGACGGGACCCCGACAGGCAATGGCGGCTGCTGCTGGGCGGAGCCAAGGCAGCGGAACGCGGCGCGCAGATGGACGCGCCCGCCAATGTGGTGGTCGAACCCGCGCGTCCGGATTTTCGCCAGATGCTGCACCACGCGGCCGCCTCTGTCTCCATGTGCGGCTATAACACTGCGCTGGATGTCTTGCAGACCGGCTGCCGGGCGGTCTTCATCCCCTTCGATGCGGGCAGCGAGGTGGAACAGGGCATCCGCGCCGAGGCGCTTGCCAAACGCCCCGGCATTGCAGTGGTGCGCAGCGCCGATCTGACGGCAGAGACCCTGCTGCAGGCGCTGCTTGAGGTCACCGCAGGCCCGCGCCCCGCCGCGCTGCATCAGGGGCTGGACGGGGCGACGCGCACGGTCGAGATCGTGTCAGAGATGCAAGGGGCGCGGTCATGAGCACCGATTGGTCCCCCCTGACCGATGAGCTGGCCATCTGGCGGGCCGAGGGCCGGGATTTGCCGCTTTGGTGGCGGGATGACGACGCGACGGAGCCGACGGCAGCGCTGGAGCAACTCCTGCACCTGGCGGAAGCGCTGGAGATGCCGGTCCACCTTGCCGTGATTCCGCAACCTGCCACAGCGGCCCTGGCAAAGGTCATCGGCACCAGCGCCCATGCGACGGCGCTGGTGCATGGATGGGCCCATCTGAACCATGCGCCCGAGGGGCAGAAGAAGGCCGAGTTTGGCCATGCCCGCCCGGATGCGGCCGAACAGGCGCAGGCGGGGCTGGACCGCCTGCGCGGACTTCTTGGGCCAAAGCTGTTCGAGATGTTCGTGCCGCCCTGGAACCGCATCGATCCCGCCCTCATCCCGCGCCTGCCCGATCTGGGCTATCGCGCGCTTTCGACCTATACTCCCCGCCCCGCCCGCGAGGCGGCACCCGGGCTGGTGCAGATCAACACCCATATGGATCCGATCCACTGGCGTGGCGGCGGCGGGCTGGTCGATCCGGACAGCCAGATGACCGCCCTCCTCCGGCACCTGCAGGACCGCCGCAGGGGCCGCGCGGATGCGGCCGAGCCGCTGGGCTTTCTCACGCACCACCTGGTGCATGACCCCGCGATCTGGGACTTTACCCGCGCCTGCCTGTCGACCCTGCTTGCGGGCGGCGCCAGACCTGTGAACCTCATCTCCCTGAAAGGACCCCTGCCATGAGCCGTCTTGAATCCATGCGCCGCCGCCTGACCGCCCAGATCGACGGCATCAACTGGGCCGCAGGGCAGATCGAAGGGCTGGAGGGCGATGTGCTGGAACTGGGTCTGGGCAACGGGCGCACCTATGATCACCTGCGCGAAGTCCTGCCCGGTCGGCGCATCTGGGTGATCGACCGCGAGATGAACGCCCATCCCTCCTGCGTGCCCCCGGCGGAGAATTTCCTGCAAGGGGATGCCGACCGGATGCTGATGCAGATGGCCCGGAGCGGGACAAAGCTGGCGCTGGTGCATTACGAGCTGGGCATCGGCGTGGCCGAGAAGGACGCCGCCAAAAGCCGCGCCATGAGCCCCCTGATCGCGCCGCTGATGGTGCCGGGCGGGCTGGTCATCTCGCAGGATCCGCTTGAGGGGTTCGACCGCATCGCGGGGCCGGAGACGGTGGCAGGGGACAGATACCTGTTTTACCGGGTCTAACGCTTTTTCACGAATTCCGTCAGGATCACGATGCGCTGCCCCTCGACCCGGCCTTCGATATGGGCGGGGTTGTCGGGCACCAGCGAGATTCGATGGACGGCCGTGCCACGCTTGGCGGTAAAGCCCGCGCCCTTCACGTTCAGATCCTTGATCAGCACCACGGTGTCACCGGTGGCAAGCGGCACGCCGTTGCTGTCCTTGTGATCCGACCCCTGCGGCACGTTATCGGCCCATGCGCGGGTCTCGTCATCAAGGTAAAGCTGTTCGGCGAGGTCACGCGCCCAGTCCGTATCCAGCCGCTTGAGGATGCGCGCGGCCAGAACCTGCAGCGCCGGGTCCTCTGACCACATGGTGGAGGCCAGCGGGCGGAAATGATCGGGCGGCGTGTCCGGGTCCGCACAGGCGGCGCAGATCTCGACGGAGGCACCATCGGGGCCGCCGGGGACAGGCGTTTCGATGAGCGGGGTGTTTTCGGTGGTGCAGAGCGGACATGTCATGGGGATGGAGTAAGTTTCGCCGGTCGGGGGTGCAATTGAATTGTGTCATTGAAGGGGACCACCGCGCCCGTGAGACGGAAATAGTTCAAGGATGTTCAGTCTGAAGCGTCTGCTCTGTTGCGAATATATGTCGCAATACGATGGTCCATACTTTCCACGAAATAATCAGCGAAGATATCGCGGATCAAATTAGTACTGATGGATTGCGCTACTCGTTCAAAATTTATTGGATTTTTCGACAGTGCCTCACAACCAAGAACTCGATTATCATGACAGACGATGCAGAAAGTCGCAAAACTTGAAGTATACTCACCAAATCCAGTATCAAAGAAATGATCGGGCCATTTCAATTCGCAGGTATCGGGTTGTTCAATTTTGGAATATTTGGCGTGAAACGTTTTGAGCCGAGTGAGCGTTACATTCGCGTCGTCGGGAATTGGAAATCTCATTCCATTCATGTCAGTACGAGCAACGATTGTTTGTTGCCCCGAAAAATGAGGCCTTGCTGCATATAAAAGGTCAATGTCCCCTTCAGGGCCATGATTGTACAAAGACACGACTGTATAAGGTACTTTCTCAAACCCTTCATTGGTCGCAAAACAAAGTTCATACCATCCGCCCGTTGCGTACATGGTAAAGTCCCTGACGACACCTTCTGAAACGAGGAAGTTTTGGATCAAGGTGCAAAGCCCATGCCCGAAATCCTGATCTTGTGCCGGTATTTTTTCATTTTGTCGCTCAAATCGTTCAAAGTCAGGCAAATAGGTTTCGATTAAATCTTGATAATTCTTTCCCGACCCACCAACAATTACCAGTCTGCCCTTTGAGAATTCTAACGTCTCGCATCCGTAGGACTCAAAACTGCAGTGACCTTCGCAGCTACGCGCAACGATCATAGTAAGCCTTTTTAGGTAGAAGGGATCCAACTGAGCTTTGACTAATCCAACAAGTTCAGGCGCGCTGTGTTCGGGGTTATTGCTATTCAGTTCGAACAACAATTCGACCGCTTTCTCAGCAGCCAAAAGACTTCCTGACCATGCAAATGCTAGTGTCTGAGAAATAAAGAATAGCTTGCTGTGCAAACCAACGGTTTCGCGTTGATCAGATTTTGGGCGAGGGAACGGCAGAGTTAGAGGTTCATGAGACTGGTCCTCACTTCCCTCTTTCGTAATCAGACTATCACACAAAAATGCCATCTTGAATTGATTGGCAGTCTGCTGGAAGTGGAGAGAAATAAAGGTCATTCTCTGGAAGTACTAGTCAAATCAACTATCCATCTTCAACGCTGATATGAAAGCCTCTTGCGGAATATCCACCTTGCCAAACTGCCGCATCTTCTTCTTGCCGGCCTTCTGCTTCTCCAGCAGCTTCTTCTTCCGGGTCGCGTCCCCACCGTAACACTTGGCTGTCACGTCCTTGCGCATGGCACTCAGCGTCTCGCGGGCGATGACCTTGCCGCCAATCGCCGCCTGGATCGGGATCTTGAACATGTGGCGCGGGATCAGGTCTTTCAGCTTTTCGACCATGGCGCGGCCCCGTGTCTCTGCCCGGTCGCGGTGGACCATGGTGGACAGCGCATCGACAGGTTCGTCATTCACCAGGATCTGCATCTTGACCAATGCGTCCTGGCGGTAGCCGATCATCGCGTAGTCAAAGCTCGCATAGCCCTTGGTCACCGATTTCAGCCGGTCGTAGAAGTCGAACACCACCTCGTTCAGCGGCAGGTCATAGACCACCATCGCGCGCGACCCGGCATAGGTCAGGTCCATCTGGATGCCCCGGCGGTCCTGGCAGAGTTTCAGCACGTCGCCAAGGTATTCGTCCGGCACCAGGATCGTCGCCTTGATGCGCGGCTCCTCGATGTGGTCGACATAGGTGAGATCGGGCATGTCGGCAGGGTTGTGCAACTGATCGACCTGACCGTCCTTCATATGGATGTTATAGATGACCGAAGGCGCGGTGGTGATCAGGTCGATGTCATATTCACGCTCGATCCGGTCGCGGATGACCTCAAGGTGCAGCAGCCCCAGAAACCCGCAGCGGAAGCCGAAGCCCAAAGCCGCACTGGTTTCCATTTCGAAGCTGAAGGAGGCGTCGTTGAGCGCGAGTTTCTCGATGCTGTCGCGCAGGTCTTCGAAGTCATTGGCATCCACCGGGAAGAGGCCGCAGAAGACAACCGGTTGCGCAGGTTTGAAACCCGGCAGCGCCTTGTCGGTGCCTTTCTTCTCATGCGTGATCGTATCGCCGACACGGGTGTCGCGCACCTGTTTGATCGAAGCGGTCAGGAACCCGATTTCGCCCGGTCCCAGCACGTCGATCTCCGTCATCACCGGGCGGAAGACACCGATGCGGTCGACGTGATGAACCGATCCGTTCTGCATCATCTTGATGCGGTCGCCCTTTTTCAACTGACCGTCCATGATGCGGACGAGGACGATGACGCCGAGATAGCTGTCGTACCAGCTGTCCACCAGCATCGCCTTCAGGGGCGCATCCAGCGTGCCCTTGGGCGCGGGCAGATGGTGCACGATGGCTTCCAGCGTCTCATGGATGCCCTGCCCGGTCTTGGCCGAGACGCGGATCGCGCCCGAGGCGTCGATGCCGATCACATCCTCGATCTGTTCGGCCACGCGGTCGCACTCGCTGGCCGGCAGGTCGATCTTGTTGAGGATCGGCACGATCTCGTGGTCCGCGTCGATGGCGTGATAGACGTTGGCGAGAGTCTGCGCCTCGACTCCCTGGGTGCTGTCGACAACCAGCAGCGATCCTTCGACCGCGCGCATGGAGCGTGACACCTCATAGGCGAAGTCGACGTGGCCGGGCGTGTCGATCAGGTTGAGGACGTAATCCTCGCCATTGTCGGCGGTATAGTTGATCCGCACGGTCTGGGCCTTGATGGTGATGCCCCGTTCGCGTTCGATGTCCATGCTGTCGAGCATCTGCGCCTTCATGTCGCGCAGGGAGACGGTATTCGTCTCCTGGATGAGCCGGTCGGCGAGCGTGGATTTCCCGTGGTCGATATGCGCGACGATGGAGAAATTGCGGATGTGTGAAAGCGGTGTCATGTATGGGGATATGGCGCAGCGCGGGGCAAGCGTCAATTGGTCAAAACACAGCGTAACAGGTTCATCCGGACGGGTCAGATGCGGCTGCAACGGCCGCGCTTCATGGCCAACGCGGCTTGCGACGGCAATTTTCCCGAATTTGCCATGCAAACCCTTCAGCGGGGTCCGAGCCGCACCGGTGGAACGGCGCGCAATCAAACGTGAATTGCCCCGCCATCCCGATTCAGGCATACTGCGCAGCAGAGCAAATAGGGACCATCAAGGGGCAAACCCCACGGTCCGGGCAGAGGGCAGTTATGATGATGCGTATCGGTGTGGCGCTTGTCGCCGTTTTGGGGCTGGCCGCCTGTGGGGGTGGCAGCAGGTATTCCAGCAGCAAAGCAACGGGTTACGGTGGCGGCTATTCACCCGCGCCGGTGGTTGTTCCCTTTGCAAGCGGACCCATTCAGAAGGCCTGCCAGGCAGACGGACGCAAGGAGGCTTCCAGAACCCGCTGCGGCTGCGTGCAGGCGGTGGCGGACCAGTCGCTTTCCGCCGCGGACCAGCGCCGGGGGGCCAAGATGTTCCGCGACCCCCATCAGCTGCAGGAAATCCGCCAGTCGGACAATGCCAACAATGAACGCTTCTGGAAGGCCTGGAAAGAATTCGGCCAGAACGCCGCGGCGATCTGCGCCCAGACCTGACCTCACCGGAAGGCGAAATTTTTACAGCTTTTCGGGATAGGCTTGAAACATCCAACATCACTTTTCGCGTTCGACCGAAGGGAGAGGCAGCGAACAAGTGATTCAGGTATATCCCGAAGCGCCATAGAAAAAATTTGCCCGGAGTTTTCCAAAACTCCGGCGCCCTCAGAGATCGCGGATCCAGAATTGCAGGGGCTTCGGCGTCTCTTTGCTCTCGCCCTGGTCTTTCCAGTGAAACGCGGCGACCACGCCGTCAAGCGGCTGGTATCCCCGCCCCCGCCAGAAGGCATCGAGCGGGCGGTAGCCGGTGGGGCGCGCCGGGTGATCCTCGGGCCGGATCACCGCGCAAAAGCAGCACCTGGAAAAGCCCTGGGTGCGGGCGTGGCGCTCTCTCGCGTCAAAGAACCGATGCCCGATCCCCTGGCCCCGGTAGCCGGGCAAGAGCACGCTTTCGGCGCAATAGAACACCTCTGACAGGTTGATGCCGCTGGGGGCAAAGGCGGCGGCGAAATCATCCGCGTGATCCGTCAATGGCATCCCGGTGCTGGCCCCCACCAGCCTTTCCCCGTCAAACGCCCCAACGACAATGGCCCGGTCGCTGTCGCGGTAGCTTTGCAGATACCGCTCCTCATAGGCCAGATCCCCGTCGTAGAGATAGGGCCATTCGGCAAAGACCGCGATGCGCAGCCGCGCCACCTCCGGCAGCGCCCTTGCCAGCGCCGCACCGGTAAGCGGCGTGATCCGCAAACCCATCTCAGCTGACCTGCGCGGTCCAGTCCGCCAGATTGTAATAGGTGGTGATGCGGCTGATTCTGCCGTCACGCAGGTCAAAGAATGACCCCGCCGGCAGCCGGTAGCGCTGTCCGCGCGCCTCCGGCAGCCCCGCGTCCGTTTCAAGGTAGCTGCCATTGACCGTGTATTCCGCGGCCGCCCGCGTGCGCTCGGGGTCAGAGAAAACCACCATGTCGGTCAGGTTCTCCTTGTAGCAGCGGCTCATATGGGCGCAGAAGTCCGCGAATTTCGCCTTGCCTTCGCGCACCTTGCCCTCGTTGACGTGATGGGCCACGTCATCGGTCAGGCAGGCCAGCATCCCGTCGGTGTCGCCTGCGTTGAAAGCATCGAAATAGGTCTTGATGATGTCAGCCATGGGGAATCCTAATTGTCAGGGCAAACCGGGTCGCCGAAGCGGTCGATCAGGCGGGTCTTGATCTGGTCGCGGGCGGCGCGAAACTGAACCAGCTTGGCCTCGCGTCCCTCGCCGAGGCCCGTCGGGTCCAGAATCGGCCAGTATTCAACCTCAAGGTGGAAAAACCGTGTCAGCTCCAGCGCGCGGCGCTGGCTTGCCGGGGACAGGGCGATCACCAGATCGAAGGAAGACAGGTCATCACCCCATTGCTCCATCTCGTCGAAACTGCGCGAGCGGTGGCGCGACAGTTCGACACCGATCTCGGCGCAGACCGCGATGGAAAAGCCGTCGATCTCCAGGTCGTTCTTGACGCCCACGGATTGCACGTAGGTGTCCGTGCCATAGAACTTCTTCATGATCCCTTCCGCCATGGGCGACCGCACCGCATTATGGTCGCAGCAGAACAGCACGGACTGGGGAAGCGCCGCCATCGTTCAGCCGCCGAAATGCAGAACGCAGATCAGGGTGAACAATCGGCGCGCCGTGTCGATGTCGATCTCGGCCTTGCCCTCCAGACGTTCCTGCAGAACGCGGGAGCCTTCGTTGTGGATGCCGCGACGGGCCATGTCGATGGTTTCGATCTGGCTGGGCGGCAGTTTCTTGACCGCGTCGAAATAGCTTTCGCAGATCTGGAAATAGTCTTTGACCACTTGCCGGAACGGCCCCAGCGACAGATGAAATTCCGCCGCCTTCTCGGCCTTCTCGGTCGCCACGTCGAACACCAGGCGCTTGTCGCGGATCGACAGGCCAAGGTGATAGGGCCCCTCGGGAACGGGGCGGTCGTCCCGGGCCGGGATGACAAAGTGGTTGTCTTCCAGCAGGTCGAACATCGCGACCTTGCGTTCCTGCTCTATCTCGGGCGTCGGAGGGGGCAGGTTGGCATCGTCAAGGACAATATGGGAGATGCGGGACATGGAAAGACCTCAGGCAGGAAAGTCGCATAGGCATAGCGCAGCAGGCCCCAAGGGGCAATCGCGCTCGTATTATCGAATTTCGCGATAACGCGGGCGGCCTGCCTGGCCGAACGGGGGGGCCGGACGGCACCCGTCGCTCCCGCCTATTGGTTCAGCTTTTTCAGACGTGCCGTGACGCTCATACCATGCGCCTGAAGGCTTTCGGAGGCTGCGAGAGTTTCGGCGGCAGGGCCGATGGCGCGCAGGGCCTCTGGCGTCATCCGCGCCAGCGTCGTGCGTTTCATGAAATCCAGCACCGACAGGCCGGATGAGAATCGGGCAGAGCGCGCCGTCGGCAAAACGTGGTTCGGGCCGCCAACATAATCGCCAATGGCCTCCGGTGTCCATTGACCGAGGAAGATGGCACCGGCGTGGGTGATCTGTGTGCTCAGCGCCTCCGGGTCGGCCACGCAAAGCTCCAGGTGTTCGGGTGCAACGCGGTTCGACAGCTCCGCCGCGGTGGCGAGGTCCGGCACGGTGATGACCGCCCCGTTGTCACGCCAGGATGCGCCCGCAATCGCCCGCCGCTCCAGCGTTTCAAGGTATTTGTCCACCGATGCCACAACCGCCTGCCCGAAAGCCGCATCCGTGGTGATCAGGATGCTTTGCGCGCTTTCGTCGTGTTCCGCCTGGCTGAGCAGATCAAGGGCAATGAAATCCGGGTCGTTTGCCGCATCCGCAATCACCAGGATTTCGGAGGGGCCCGCGATCATGTCGATGCCAACCTTGCCGAACACACGGCGTTTGGCCGCCGCGACAAAGGCGTTGCCGGGGCCGGTGATCTTGTCCACAGGCGCAATGGTTTCGGTGCCATAGGCCAGCGCCGCCACGGCCTGTGCGCCGCCGATGCGGTAAATCTCCGTCACGCCGGAGAGCTGCGCGGCCAGCAGGACCAGCGGGTTCAGCACGCCATCGGGTGTCGGCACCACCATGGCAAGGCGGTTGACCCCGGCGACCGCAGCAGGGATGGCGTTCATCAGGACGGAACTGGGGTAGCTGGCCAGCCCGCCAGGGACATAGAGCCCTGCCGCCGATACCGGCGACCAGCGCCAGCCAAGTGTTGCGCCGGTCTCGTCCGTCCATTCTGCGTCTTCCGGCAATTGCCGCGCGTGATAGGCCCGGATGCGCGCGGCGGCGGTTTCAAGGGCGGCGCGTTCTGCGGCAGGTACGGTTTCGACGGCCTGCGCAACCTCATCGGCGCTGATCGCCAGTTGATCCGCGGTCAGGGCGATCCGGTCGAATTTCTCCGTCAGCTCGATCACCGCGGCATCGCCCCTTGCGCGCACATCCTCGATAATCCGGGCCACAGTGGCATCCACATCGGGGCTGTCCTCGCGCTTGGCGTTCAGCAGGGCGGCAAATCCATCCTCAAAGTCGGGCTGGCGTTGATCTAGAAACACGGGCATGGGCGCATCCTTTTGCTGGCCCGTGCATAGCCGCCACATCGCCAACCCTCAAGAGCGTGCGGGAGGTCGGGTGCCAAGGCGGGCATCGCCCGACCTGGAGGGCGTTCGGAACCTATACGCGGCGCAGAACACTTCATCGCGCAATTCGGCTGCGTCCTGGCAGAGCGTGTAAAATCGCCTTCCTGGGGGAGGCCGGGCGGGGGCGCTTTTGGATCACGCTCCGCCGAACGGGGCGGCGGGCAGTGCCGCAGTTCAGGTGGCGCGCGAGGCAGATGTCAGGATCATCATCAGGTCGTGTTCCGGACCGTTCGCGCCCATGATCGCGTTGGGCACCCGGCCCACCCGCACGAAACCGTGTTTTTCATAGATGGCGATGGCGCGCCGGTTCTCTTCGTTGACGTACAGTTCCGGCTGCCAGATGCCGACGCGATCCGCGTATTCCAGCACTGCGCGCAGCAACTGCTGGGCCACCCCCGTTCCCTGAGCATCCGGTATGACATAGAGCGGCCCGATTTCCCCGCGATGGGACGACCGCCCGGCATGACGGTTCATACCGATCAGACCGACGGGCCTTTTGCCTTGAAAGGCCAAGAACCTGTCACCCTGCGCCAGACGGTCTGCATCTTGTGCCAAGGGGATCGCGTCATGCTCCGCCAGTGAAGGAATGAACGCAGAGGGGAACCGCGCGATACCGTCACGTCTGAGCGCGCGCCAGATCTCGGCGTCCGCGGGTGACGCGATGCGAACCTCAGTCGTCATGCCGGGGCAATTTGCCGGAGGGTGCCGCATAGGGCCGCGTCACGTCGCGCAGCGTGACCTCCAGCGCCTCGACGCTCAGCCGTATCGCCCCATCCCCGGCCAGTGTCAGGGTCACCTGACCGGAGGGCGCATCCGTTTCATCGAAACCGATGCTGAGCAGCGACAGGATCGTATCGGCATCGCCCTTTGTCACACCTTGCGAGGCGACCTGCTGCACGGTGTCGAACACCAGCAGCGATTGCACGCGCTCGGGCGCATGGCGTTCCTTGCCCGCGTCCTCCCACCGGACCCGGTTGAGAAGCAGCGCAAAGCGCGCGCCCTTGCGGTCCCAGCGCATTTCGGAAGCCGGAAAGACCGCATCCTGCGTCAGCGATGCAATGACCCTGAGATCATCCGCATCCAGCGCACCGATGTTCAGCGGGGCCTCGCGGCCGTCTTCAAACCTTGCGTCCTCGGTCATGCGTCCTTGATCCGTTCGATATCGGCGCCCACGCCCGAAAGCTTGGCCACCACATGTTCATAACCCCGGTCCAGATGGTAGACCCGCGCAACCTTGGTTTCGCCCTCTGCCGCCATCCCGGCAAGAATCAGCGAGATCGACGCGCGCAGGTCCGTCGCCATGACCGGCGCACCCTTGAGTTTCCGCACCCCCTTGACCGTCGCATGGCCACCATGCACTTCGATATCGGCCCCCATGCGGATCAGTTCCGGCGCATGCATGAAGCGGTTCTCGAAAATCTTCTCCTCCAGCACCGACGTGCCCTCTGCGGTGCAGAGAAGCGCCATCATCTGCGCCTGCAGATCGGTCGGGAAACCGGGAAAGGGGGCGGTCGTGACGTCAACCGCGCGGATGCGGCCATTCTTGCGCGCGACTTTCAGCCCCTTGTCCGTTTCGGTCACGGAAATACCCGCCGCGTCCAGCTTTTCGCAAAAGGCTTCCAGCAGATCGATCCGCCCGCCCAGGCATTCCACCTCGCCCCCGCAGAGCGCGGGTGCCAGCATATAGGTGCCCAGTTCGATTCGGTCCGTGACCACGCGGTGCGTTGCCCCGTGCAGACGGTCCACCCCCTGGATCTCGATCCGCGATGTGCCGTCGCCCTCGATCTGCGCGCCCATGGCCCGCAGGCAGGTCGCCAGATCAACGATTTCAGGCTCGCGCGCGGCATTGTTGATGACGGTGGTCCCCTTGGCCAGCGTGGCCGCCATCATGATGTTCTCAGTCGCGCCGACGGAGGCGAAGGGAAAGTCGATCACCGCGCCCTTAAGCGTGCCTCCGCTTGCCTTGGCATGCAGGTATCCGTCGCGCAGTTCGATCTCCGCGCCCATTTTCTCAAGCCCGTCGGTGTGAATATCCATCGGGCGCGCGCCTATGGCGCAGCCGCCGGGCAGAGACACCTCCGCATGCCCTTCGCGCGCGAGGAGCGGCCCCAGCACGAGGTTGGAGGCCCGCATCTTGCGCACGATATCGTAATCGGCGTGGGTGCTGATCGCACCATGCGACGACAGGGCCAGCACCAGCCCGTCCTGCAGCGATGTCGCCTCCGCCCCCAGGGAGCCCAGCAATTGCGTCATCGTGCGGATGTCACTGAGACGCGGCGCATTGGTCAGCGTCAGCGGTTCCTCGGACAAGAGCGTCGCGGGCATCAGGGCAAGGCAGGCGTTCTTGGCACCCGCAATCGGAATTTGCCCCTGCAGCGCGCCACCGCCTTTGACCAGAATTGAATCCATCTTAACTGCTTTCCTCGTTGGAGCCTTTGCGGCTTTCCGTTGTGTCCTGTGCCGCCCGCGCACGCATCTGCGCCTTGCGCCGCGCCATGTTTGCCTTCAGCGCGGCCTTGAGCCGATCCTCACGCGGGGATGCTTTTTTGACGGGTATTTTCGGGTCCTGCCGCTCTGCCATGCAGCGTGTCTAACTCAGCGGCCCCGAGCCGTCCAGATTGGGGTTGCACGATTGTCGGTTTGCGTCTAATCACCCCGCTCATCGGCGCTGCTGTAGCTCAGAGGTAGAGCACTCCCTTGGTAAGGGAGAGGTCGAGAGTTCAATTCTCTCCAGCAGCACCATTGACCACCTCCTCCGAAAATACCCAAGGCCCTGATAGGCAACACTTTTCAGTGCCCTTCACATGCCGCAATTCGAGCGGATGCAAAACTCTCTGCTGAGGCGAGCCTGAGCAGCGACCCACGCCGCGCAGATTCCACGATTTGTCATAGACTTCAACGCCCTGAGGAATTATCGGAGCGCGTTCAATGCCCCTCCAGACGTCCCTTTGTGGGATGAAACTTTTTCAGCGGCCCCAAAAGCAGGTTCTCGGCGCCTGCCAGCCTTTCGAATCTGGTTTCAGAGCCTGAGCGGAGACACCGCTGGCTTGAACAATCCAGCCAGCCACCCGGCTGGACATCTCAGGTCGCACCGGACCTTCCCTGCAACCTGCAGACAGGACCCGATTACCAGATCAATCCGGTTCGCCGGATAGGGGATCAGACCTTCCGTTCAATCCGTTCAGGATCGCGCAATGCGGGTCGTCGTCGCCGGGGCATTGGGAGATCAGTGTTTCCAACTGCCCTTCCAGCGCCTGCAACTGGCCGATCTTTGATCGCACCGTGTCAAGATTCCGCAGCGCCAGCGCCTTTACATCGCGGCTGGCCCGCGCGGGATCGGCGTTGAGGTCCAGAAGCCTGCGGCATTCCTCCAGCCCGAAACCCAGATGCCGGGCCTGAGCCAGCATCCGCAATTGCGTGATCTGCTGGTCGCCGAAATCCCGGTAGCCGTTTTCGGCCCGTTCCGGTTCCACAAGGCCGATTTCCTCGTAATAGCGGATCGTCTTGACGCTCAGACCCGTCTCGGTGGCGGCTCGTCCGATGTTCATGGGCAAACTCCATTTCCCCCCGGTACGGGTTCCACCAGCGGGGGGCTCAATTCAGATGCATCCTCTGCCGACAACATAAGAGTTCCGTCACCTTTCACAACTTCTGCGCCCTGAGCCGCAGCGCGTTGCCGATGACCGATACGGAGGACAGGCTCATCGCGGCGGCCGCGACCATGGGCGACAGAAGCAGCCCCAGGAAGGGGTACAAGATGCCCGCGGCAATCGGCACGCCGGCAGAGTTGTAGACAAAGGCAAAGAACAGGTTCTGACGAATGTTGCGCATCGTCGCCTCCGCCAGCTTCCGGGCGCGCAGGATGCCGGTCAGCTCGCCCTTGACCAGCGTGATCCCGGCACTTTCCACCGCCACATCCGCACCGGTGCCCATGGCGATGCCCACATCGGCCTCTGCCAGTGCCGGGGCGTCGTTGACACCGTCCCCGGCCATGGCGACCGACAGGCCCTCGCCCTTCAGCTTCCTGACCAGGGCCGCCTTTTCTTCCGGGCTGATGCCCGCATGTACCTCGTCGATCTGCAATTCCCGCGCGACGGCCTCGGCGGTGCCTTTGGCATCCCCCGTAGCCATGACGATGCGCAGGCCAAGGTCGTGCAGCGCGCGGATCGCCTCGGGCGTTGTCTCCTTGATCCGGTCGGCGACAGCAACCAGACCGGCCAACTGCCCGTCCAGGGCCACGAACATCGCGGTCTTGCCCTCGGACTGCAGCCGCTCTGCCCGACCGGCAAGCGCCCCGGTCTGCACCGAGAGATCCGCCATCAGCGCCGCATTGCCCAGCGCCACCTTGCGGCCCTCCACCGTCCCGGTCACGCCCTTGCCGGTGACCGCTTCGAAATCGCTGCAATCCTTCCGGGCCGCGCCACGCTCTTTCGCCCCGGCGACAAGCGCCTCGGCCAGCGGGTGTTCGGAGCCACGCTCCAGCGCCGCGACCAGGGACATCAGTTCAGCCTCGTCCATGCCTTGCGGCACCACGTCGGTCAGGCTCGGCCTGCCTTCCGTCAGCGTGCCGGTCTTGTCGACAATCAGCACATCCACCTTGGCGAAACGTTCCAACGCTTCCGCGTCACGGATCAGCACCCCGGCATGGGCCCCGCGCCCGGAGGCCACCATGATCGACATCGGCGTCGCAAGGCCCAGCGCACAGGGGCATGCGATGATCAGGACAGAAACCGCTGCCACAAAGGCATAGGAGAGCGCGGGCGACGGGCCAAAGGCCCACCAGGCGGCAAAGGCCAACAGGGCACAACCCACCACGGCGGGCACGAAATAACCTGCCACCCGGTCGGCCACCGCCTGGATCGGCGCGCGGGAACGTTGCGCACTGGCGACCATCTGCACGATCCGGTTCAGGGTGGTATCCTCCCCCACATTCTGCGCTTCCATCAGGAAGGAGCCCGACTTGTTCAGCGTCCCGCCGGTCACAGCTTCGCCCGCGGTTTTCTCGACCGGCACAGGCTCCCCGGTGATCATGCTTTCATCAACGAAGGACCGCCCCTCGGTCACCACGCCATCAACCGGCACGCTTTCACCTGGCCGCACCCGCAGGATATCGCCGCTTTGCACTTCTTCCAGCGGCACATCCTCTTCCGCCTCGCCCGATACCCGGCGCGCCGTCTTGGGAGCGAGGTCCATCAAGGCTCGGATCGCGTCACCGGTGCGTTCGCGCGCCGCCAGTTCCATCACCTGCCCGACCAGCACAAGCACAAGAATCACCGCCGTCGCCTCGAAATAGACCGGCGTCATGCCCATGCCATCCTGCATCTGCGCGGGCAGGAGAGCGGGGACAAGCAGTGAAACGATCGAAAACAGATAGGCCGCCCCCGTGCCCAGGCCGATCAGCGTCCACATGTTCGGGCTGCGGTTCAGGGCGGAATTCCATGCGCGTCTGAAGAAGATGCGGCAGAACCAGACCACCGGTGTCGCCAGGGCAAACTGCAGCCAGCCAAAGGCCCGATGCCCGATCCACTCGGCAAAGGGAATGCCGACATGCGACCCCATTTCCAGCAGGAAGACTGCCAGCGCCAGCGGCGCGGTGATCCAGAGCCGCCGTTTGAAATCGACGTATTCCGGGTGCGGGCCACTGTCGAGGCTGGGTGTCATCGGCTCCAGGGCCATGCCGCAGATCGGGCAGTCGCCGGGATGATCCTGCACGATTTCAGGGTCCATCGGACAGGTGTACATCGTGCCTTCCGGGGCCGGTTCGGGCGCTGGCCGGTCGCCAAGGTAGTTTTCCGGCGCCGCATCGAATTTGTCCTGGCACCCGGCTGAGCAGAAATAGAACCGCTCGCCTGCGTGCTTCGACATATGGGCTGCCACTGCCCTTTCCACCGTCATGCCGCACACCGGGTCGGTTGCGCTGCGATAGGCTTCGGGGTCGGCCTCGAACTTGTTCATGCAACCGGCACAGCAGAAATAATAGGTCCGGCCATCATGCACCGCTGTCGGTTTGCCCGCATCCGGATCAACCGTCATCCCGCAAACGGGGTCGCGGATGATGTCATTGTCAGATTGCCCGTTGCGGGGTGCCTGCGCGTCGGCCATGGCGGATACCTTCCTCGTTCAGTCGTGGTGTTAACAGCGATGTAGGGTCTCCAGTAGCTGGAGGGTCAAGGGGCACTTCCGCTACATTTGTCGGATTTTCCGTCTATCTGCTTGCAGACACCTGAATTGGCCGTTTTTCTGACGACGACAGAAACACCTGACACCTGCTGTCCTGATCTGCCCCGGCCGATCAGACGCGCAAAGGAACAGCCCATGAAGACAATCCAGCTTGGCCCCGATGGCCCATCCGTTTCACAATTCGGCATCGGCGCGATGTCCTTTGCCGGCATCTATGGGGATGCCAGCGTCGCGGACAGCCACGCGGTGCTGGACGCCTGCCGCGCGGCGGGCGTCAGCCATATCGACACATCGAATGTCTATGGCAACGGACGCTCGGAAGAGATCATCGGAGACTGGTTCGCCAAGACACCCGGCGCGCGGCAGGACATGGTTCTGGCGACAAAGGCGGGCATCACCCGGTCACCGGACCGGCGGTTCAACAATGATCCCGACTATCTGGAGGCCTCGCTGGACGAAAGCCTGCAAAGGCTGGGGGTGGATCATGTCGATCTGTTCTATATCCACCGTTACGACCGCAGCCACAGCCCCGAAGAGGTGGCAGGCACGCTGAAACGCCTGATGGACAAGGGCAAGACCCGTGCTGTCGGCTTTTCCGAAATCGCACCATCCACCCTGCGCCGGGCCTTTACCGAATGCCCCATTGCGGCGGTGCAATCGGAATATTCCCTGTCCACCCGCGCGCCGGAACTGGGGCTGGTGCAGACCTGCCGCGCGCTTGGCACCACGCTGGTTGCCTTTTCACCGGTCGGACGCGCCTTTCTGACCGACGCGCCCTTCAGCTTTGACAAGGTGCAATCGCTGGCCTTCACCAAGGGCAATCCGCGGTTCATGCAGCCGAACTACGACGCGAATATCGCTGCCACGGATGGTTTCCGCGCGCTTGCGGCAGATATGGGGGAACCTGCCGCCGCCCTCGCGATTGCATGGCTGATCGCACAGGGCGACCGGGTTCTGCCGATTCCGGGGACAAAGGACCTGGCCCACCTGGCAGAGCTGATCCGGGGCACAGAAATCGACCTCTCAGCCGAGGATCTGATGCGGATCGAAACCGTGCTGCCGGTCGGCTGGGCGCATGGTGACCGCTATAACGCGGCCCAGTGGGAAGGGCCTGAAAGATACTGCTGAAATCAGCAGCCACAGCCCGCCGGTTTGCCGCTGGAATCAAGCGACCCTGAACAGCATTGCTGGCCATTGGTCAGCGAACAGCAATAGACCGTGCTGCCCTGCACGGTCTGGGCAGTGGCGCATTGCGGCAGGGCATCCGCCTGGGGCGAGGACAGAACGGCAAGCAGGGAAATGACTTTGGTCATGGTATTTTCCTTTGTTCAGTCGTTGGCCAGCCGGGCGGGTTTCTCTTTCAACAGGTATTTCGGGAACGAGCTGACAATGCTCTGATAGAGCATCTGCGCATCCGCGTCAGGCTCATTCGATGTCGGCGATGTCTTGCCTTTACCGGACAGGAAATCCCCGACAGCCGTCGTTGTCTGCGGGCCAAGGATACCATCCGGGAAACCTGCCGACAAATCCTGCGCGTTCAGTTGCTCCTGCAGGGCCTTGATGGAGGGAAAACTGGCCGGCACCTGCAACCAATCCGACAGGGCCGCCGGATTTTCGATCACGGTGATGCGCCAATCCCCGCCAAAGGGCGCGCGGCCGGTGACGATGGCGGCGGCGGCACCATCGCTGCTCATCTCAAGCCGCTGGACCGGTGCGCCGGTGGCGATCCGGCCGCGATAATTCAGTCCGGTGCCGTCGAAATCGAACCGCAACACGACACTGGCGGACGTGCTGCTGACATGCACCTCGCGGCCCTTCGCATCGGTGGCAAGATCCGTCAGCACGGCATCCTGCGCCCCCGAGGGCATGAATTTTCCCAGATCGAGTTCAAGCGCGCCAAGGCGGGACAGGAAATGCGTATTGCCGAAGGGTTCGATGCGAAACAGCGACAACTTGTTGGTGTTCGGGTTCAGCACCATGATCGCCTTGCTGGCCCCATCGGTGGAAAACGGCGTATCGCCCAGGTCGATCACCGCATGGCGCACGGCGTCAAAGGTGGGCTGGCGTATCTGACCCTTTTCCATCTGCTCGACCATGAAACAATCGCCGGCCGCGCTGCGCTCCGACCCCAGGTCGAGCTTTCCGAATTCCAGCGTGGCCTGCCCCGCCGTCGAGGCAAGGTAGTGGTCAACGCCATCAATGGCAAAAATCGAAAGCTGCGAGACTCCGCCGCACCGGAACTTGAGCTGCGGATATTTGCGTGCATCACCGTTCTGCACATCCTCGCGGCGCGGAAAGGGGCTGGCGGTATAGCTGCTGGCACTGGCCAGGATCGCATTGCCACCACTGTCAAAGGCGATGGAGGAATATTGCGAAATCCCCAGGTTCGAATTGGCTTCGACCACTTCAAAGGCAGCACCTGCGGCCTCGTCCCGGCCAAATGCCACCGCCTTGCTGCCCGCCTGACTGAAGGAACCACGCGCGCTGCCCAGGCCAACGGAATAGAGCCTCTGATCCGGCCCCAGTACCATTTCATTGGCCAGAACCTGCGTGTTCTGGTGGTGAACAAGGTTGAGCGGATCAAGCTCCCATTGCAGCAGATGCCCCTCTACCGCGACGAATAATTCGCGCCCGCCCGGCGCAAACTCAAGGCTTTGGACAAAGGGCAGGTCAAAGATCGTCTCGAACCGCAGCCGGCTATCGGACTGTGCCTCTGCGGCACCCGCCTGGGTCAGCAGCGCAAGGCTCAGGGCGATCAGATATCTCTGGAACATTCGTTTTCCCTTGGCAGTTCTTCTTCGCCATCCGCGACGGCCTCTGTCAGGCTGGGACCATCCTTAAAGATTTTGCAGGGCATTGCCGAGCCTTCATTCGCAGCCGCAGGATCGCGCAGCAGATCAATCAGGGCGCGGGTGTGAATGTGGTACATGGCTTCCCCTTCGGCACTGCCGGGGACAAGTTCAAACACCTGAAAATAATACATGCCGTCCCAGTCGCTGCCCGGATAGCGGCGCTGCGCACCCCGGATCAGATCCAGCAAGGCACCCTGCTGACGGCTCCACTGAAAGCTGCCCCTGGTCACGGCATCTGACGCGGGGTAACCCGCATTCTGGCCCGAATGACCGGCGGGATAGCAATTGTCAGGCGATGTGTCGCCCGCAAATGGCCAGTTGATCAGGTTCTGGCTTGGCTTGAACGGCCCTTCAATGGGCACATAGAAGTTGCGGTTTGTCGGATCCTGATCGTTGGGCGTGCCGGGGGGGACGTCAAATGCGATCGGGGTGAAGCAAAAGACAAGCTCTTCGGCATAGGGCGGGCCGGAAAGCGCCCGGTCATAGGACAGGCTGATCGCCACGTCGTTCTTCGCACTGACAGAACCCGACAGAGTCCATTCCGGATTGCCCAATTCGCTGGAGATCCGGGTGACGGTGGGGCGCAGGGGCGGCAGGTCGCTTGGCTTTTCGACCAGTGTTTTATTGACCGCATGCAGCATCTGGTTGGCGGCCAGAATCTCCAACCCCTCTGTTTGCGGCAGCCCGGGCGTGCCCGTTCCCGCCCGCTCAGCCGCGCTGGCGAGCCAGTTCTGGTTGTGCATCAGCGTATTGATCTGGACCATCAGCATGTCGTTGCGCTGCACCAGCGTTTCAACCTGTTCCTTCAGCGCATCCTTTTGCGCGTGCAGCTCTGCCATATCCTCCCGCGCGGCGGTCAGGCCTTGGCGCAATTCGTCGATGGCGCGCAGGCGAATGCGGTCGCTGCAGGGGATATCCAGATATTCCTGCGTGCCGATCTGCAAGGGGATCAGGTCAAGAAAGGATTTCACCAGGGTCACATGAACCTCGTCCCGCACATCGCTGCCGCTGTCCGGGTTGATGGCAGAGACCAGACCGATCACCCGGTTGTCGGGGCCAAGTACGGGCGATCCGCTGTCGCCCTCGATGATCGTGCCTTTCGGCCCGGTCATCACCACCACACTGCCCGCATCACCCAGATTGGACCGGCCATAGGCCTTGAGCGTGATGCCTACCTCCTTGGGCTGAAAGACGTTGCCGTCATTGAATTTCAACACCCGGTAGCTGGCACTCGCGGTGATGTCGCAGGCGCTCAGGTCGAAAGGGGTTGCCGTCAGATCGGGAAAACCGATGCGGGCCGCGTCGATGCTCTCGAAAGGTGAGGTCGTCACGATGCCCTGCGGATATTTCTCTGCAGGCGTGCCCTGATACCGCTTGGTCGCCCCGACCTCGACCGTGACATCCCGGCGCGGGATGAAAACCTTGTCGGAAGAGGACATGTTCTTGTAATTCAGCGCCTTGCCGGTGACGTGATCTGCGGTGATCAGAATGCCCGGCGCCACGGCCCAGGCGGTTCCCTTGACCGGTTGCAGCGCGGTGCCATCCGCGCCCAGCCCTGTCACCACCACCCGGAACAGCTGCCGGGTTTGCAGAAATTCCGGCCAGTCCTGCGCCGCAGCAGGTGCGCCCCAAAGCGCCACCAGCAGCGCCGCAGCCTGCAGGATGCGTGACAATAGCCGCTTCATGATTCCTCCTCCAGCACATGCAACAATTCTTGCGCGATGCTCCTGTCGCCAATCCGCGCGCTCACCAGATAGACCCCTTCGGCAGGCGCGGGCAGGCTGGCAGTAAAGACAGCCAGCCCCCCGGCGGCAAAGGAAAGACCCTCGTTCACCCCGACCGACTGCTGCCAGACCGGCGCCGCCGCCCCATAGGGCGTCAGCACCAGTTCGATCTGCGCGGTTTGCAGATCATCGCTGTCGAAATTCTGGGCAGGGTCGGCGTTCAGATCCAGCCGGAGGCCCACATTCTGCCCCACCCCTGCAATCTGCGGCATCGCCATCAGAGCCAGCGATTCCACATCGCCTCCGCCGACGAAGATCCGCTCCGAATTCACCATCTGCGGTACGGTCTGCACCGGGTCGATCAGGACGTTGTAGACGTAACGATGCACCTCGTCGCTGCCGACGATGAACGGGTGTTTCGCGCGCAGGACAAAGGATTGATTGCCATCGGCCAATGCGCTGCCCTCATAGACCGTGCCATCGCCGCGTGCGCTGATCCGGTAGGTGATACCGGCCCCGTCGCCCGCAGCCCCCCGTGCCACATACATCGTTTCACGGGTGCCATCGACCAGCCTGCCCACCATGACATGATTGGCATTCACCGTGTCGGGCAACCCCTGGGCAAAGACCTGGTCCAGCAACGCGCGGTTCTGCAATCCGATCCGCAGCAAGGCGCGTCTGGAGGCGCAATGCGCATAAGGACAGGGATCAACCTCGAACCCCAGCACCAGCCTGGCCCAATAGGTCTCGTCCAGCGCGGCCACGACCGTGTTCTGGGGCCGGCCTGCCGCCCCCACGGCGCAGCAGTTTTCATAGGAAGGGATCAGCTCATAGGGACCCACCATGGACAGAAGGATGTTCTGAATCTCCCGCTTGCCCCCGATCAGGATCTGGCTCAGCCGGCCCCAGCCCTCAACCAGCGTGCTGGCCACATTGACCGAGCCCTGATGCGGCGTGGCGATCTCGACAAATGTGTGCAGGCGCGATGCCTCGGAAAAGCGGTTGTCGGCCCCGATGCCGCGCCAGCCCTGGTCGCCAAGGCTGCCATAGGCAGCATTGCAGGTGGCCGCCCGCGCCGCGGCAGGCAGATCGGTATCCATCTCCGGATCGGTACAGAAATCCTGCGGGCGCAGATCGGACAGGAACGCCCGTGACAGCAAGCCCCCCATGGAATGGGCAACAATATCAAACTGCTCGCCCGCCGGCACTTTGGCCTTCACGAATTCGTTCAGCAGAACCGCATTTGCGAAATTGGACCGCCGCCAGTCATAGGCAAAGACAAACAGGTCCGTACCCTCGACATAATCGCCCAGGATTTGCTGCTGCGCGGCGCTGTCAAAGATCGACCGTTTGCCCACCAGAAAGTCGATCAGCCCGGAATAAAGACCGACGTTTACCGTGCCAAACACCAATGGCACCTTCCGCAGGGCATCGGTTGGCGTGAGGGCCACCGGCTCACCCGTTTCGGGCAGCAGGTCAAGCTGGCGAAAGTTGGAAGATTTGAGCGAACTCACCCGCCCCCAGATCACCTCATCCGACTGGTTCGACAGTTCCGACCCGACGATGCCTGGAATGACGATCAGCTTGCGGTCAACCTGCGCCTGCGCGGGCAGCGCGCCAATCGACAGGACAAGTGCAAGAAGGAACTTCAATACCCGATATGTCATGAGAAAACCCCGGCTGCATAAAATATGAAAAGAATAACCTGGCAATATTCTACCCATGGTAGCGCCCATGGGCGATTCGAGGCAAGGCTGCTGAATTTGCTGCCAAACTCCCCCCGCCATCACCCGATTGTCCAACGCAAACGGGGCAGGCAACACTGTCACCTGCCCCGCGATAGGGGAATCTGAAAACGTCCTGAGCGCGGCTCAGGACCCATTGATCCTACAGCGTCTGCAACAGGTCCACCGATGGATCGCCTGTCGCGGCGCGGCCGATGCTGGATTGATAGGCGGCAATCGCCTTGCGGCTGTTGGGGCCGATCACGCCATCCGCGCCGTCGGTGTCAAAGCCCTTGGCGGTCAGCCGTTTTTGCAACTGGATGCGCTGATCCTTGGTCAGGCCGAACTTGTCGGGGGGGAAATTTCCCCTGATCGGCCCGCCGCCCGCGATGCGGTCCGCCAGGTGGCCGACGCCAATCGCGTAGCTGTCGGAATTGTTGTAGCGCTTGATCACGTTGAAATTGGAGGTGACGTTGAAGGTCGGTCCGCCCGGCTGCGGCTGAAGCGCCCGGCCCGCCGGTGCGCCATTGCCAACCTCGCCGCCCCAGCGGGTGCCGCGGGTCCAGCCGTTGCGCTGCAGGTAGGCGGCTGTCGACGCCAGCGAATCCGTCGGATCGTCCGACCAGATATCGCGCCGCCCGTCGCCGGTGAAATCGACGGCAAAGGCCTCGTAGGAAGTCGGGATGAACTGGGTATGGCCCATCGCCCCCGCCCAGGAACCGGTCATGTTCTGGGCCGTGGTGTCTCCGTTCTGGATGATCTTCAGCGCCGCCAGAAGCTGCTTTTCAAAGAACGCGCCACGCCGCCCGTCGAAGGCCAGCGTCGAGGTGGAGGAGATCACCGGCACATTGCCGCGCCGCTCGCCGTAGAAGCTTTCCAGCCCCCAAACCGCCGTCACGATCTCGGGTGCCACGCCATAACGGCTTTCGATGGCCGCCAGGGTGCTGCGGTGCCGGGCAAAGGCCGCACGTCCTTTGCTGACCCGCTCGTCCGAGGCGGCAATGGCGAGGTAATCCTCCAGCGTGCGGGAAAACTCCGTCTGGTTGCGGTCACGGGTGACCACGCCGGGCAGATAGCCTGCGCCGCGAAAGCCCGCACTCAGGGTAGAGGGTGAAATGCCTTGTCCGGCAGCCCGGTCGCGAAAGGACGCCACCCAGGCGTCATAGGCGCCATTGGGCACCGGGCGCAGGTCGTCGGGCAGGCTGCTGCCGCCGCCACTGCCCGCCACCGGCCCCAGCGCGCCGCCGCCCGTGGTGCAGGCCGCCAGACCCAGCGCACCAAGCCCAAAGGTGAAATTTCTGCGTGTCGAATTCATTTTACTGCCCCGTTTCTCGGATTTTTCCTGATGGTAACCCAAGAAAAACCCCGCGCAAAGCGGGGTTCTAGCGCATGTGCGGCTTTACGCTGTTCAGCCGGTCAATCGACCCCGGCGCCAAACAGGGGCACGGTGGACATCGACATCTTGGCCGACCCGTTCTGCACGTCGCGGGCGTGGCTGATATAGATCAGCGTCTGGTTCGCCTCGTCAAAGATGCGCTTGACCCGCAGTGTCTTGAAGATGATGGAACGGCGTTCGCTGAACACATCCTCCCCCTCGTCGCTGCGGTCGATCTCGCCGATCTCGATCGGCCCGGTCTGGCGGCATGAGATCGAGGAATTGGAAGGGTCCTCGAACCAATTGCCCTTTTGCAGGCGGTCGATGAGCCCCCGCTCGAAATAGGCAAGATGGCAGGTCACGCCCTTGACCTTGGGGTCCGCAACCGCTTCGACCACGATGTCGTTGCCCAGCCAGTCGACATCCACGTTTCCCACGACCTCGGCCGCAGCGGGCGTGGCCAGACCCGTGGTCAGACCAAATGACAGGAACATGGCGATGGCGGGAGGCAGGCAATTCAGTTTCATCCAACCGAACGCACCAATGCGCCGAAGGTTCCGCCGGGATGCATCCGCTGAAAGCGGCCTGGTGTGACCGGCGGCGCAGGCCAGGCGGCGCCAGACTGGCGACAAAGCCCTGTTCACCTGATGTCGAACGTCATGCACCTATGACTCAACGATGCGGAATCTGCTGAATCCTGTCTGTGGCCGCGCCAAGCAATCCTGACCCAATCGTCGCGCATTTCCGACCTAGACCGGGCTTTCAACGCAGGAGGCGCGTGGGTCCGCTTTGCGAGACTTTTTTGCCGTTCAATCAATGGAAACCAAAGCCCGGAACAAGCCGAAGGCGCCGGGCCATCGCCTGCCCGCCCCTCGGGTAGGCGATTTGGTGAGGCTGGGTGTTCCCTCGTTAGGATTCATCAAAGCTGAGACATAAAGTGGCATGAACATAGGTCAGTATCGCCCACCCCGGGCAGGCGCTGGCCCGGCTTGCGCTTTGCGTCACTTCGGGCTCAATCCCGCCGTTATCTGCATTTTTCACCAATGACCGCTGCGCTCTTGCCCCGCGATGTGACACAAAGCCGGGTTTGACTGGCATATGACACCCGAAAATGGCGATCCCTGAAGGAATACGCGGTTTCTTTACTCTCCAACAGCTTACGTACAAAGGTGTCACCAAACACCGTCTATAGGTTTCAATGGGTTAGAACCCAAGGTGTCACCTGAAACATGCCGCAAAGCTGCGGCGTTGACTATCGCGCGGCCTCGCCCTATCCGGTCGACCATGTCAGAAACACCTCTCTTTGCGCCCAGTGTGACGCACGTCGAGGTCCGGTGCTGGAATTGCAAAAGGATCGCCCGCCGTGAGCGAGATGATTTGCTGGGAGGCGTTACAGTCGAAAGCTTGACCCATCGCGCACGGCGCCAGAAGTGCGGCGCAGACGTGCCCGATGTGACACAGACTCCTAGGGCGGAAAGCGGTCTTTCGCTGGGGTAGCAACAGGGGCTTGCAACGAGCGCAATAGCGGATCTTCTAAGCCGAGCAGTCTGGACAAGCATCAGGCTCTCACTCCAGAAAGAATGTACAGCTGATTTTGCAGTATTAGCAGACCTCGATGCAGGAACACCTGCTACCACAATGAGAGACGTTCAAGTTGCTCAGCGCTACGCTTGGACCGGACCGGCAAGCATTTCTCATACTGTTAAGGCGACCCAGACCACGTGTTATTCCTCTTGAGGTCTACGTCAAGACCGGTCAAACTGCAGCAGGGGAAATAATCGACATGAAAAACATATAAAACAATGACTTACTCAGCAACGAGGGACGGGAATATCGTTCAGAAGGTTTGGGATTTGTGTCACATCCTTCGCGGTGACGGCGTCAGTTACCACCAATACGTCACCGAACTGACTTATCTTCTGTTTCTGAAAATCGCGGAAGAGAATGGAGTAGAACATCTTCTGCCAGCCGGTTGCCGTTGGAAAGACCTTATTGAACACCCGGAACACGGGCTGCTTGAGTTTTATCAAATGGCACTTACGCAGCTTGGTACAACCGCTGAAAGCGAGGTCATCCGTTCAATATACGCTTTTCCGACCACCGTGTTTTCCCATTCCGTAAATCTGCGTGCGGTTGTTGACGGGATTAATGACATCGGTTGGAACGTCGTTGACGGCGACCGGTTCGGTGAAATCTATGAAGGTTTGGTAGAGAGAATATCCCAGGATGTTCGCTCCGGCGCTGGTCAGTACTTCACACCGCGTGCGCTTGTGAACTCAATAGTGCGCATTATGAAACCTGGTATCGGAGAAAATATTCAAGATCCGGCGGTTGGAAGCGGTGGCTTTCTCGTAGCAGCAGATCGCTATGTGCGATCACGCAACTCAGTTGAGGACTACGCAGAAAACCCTCCTAGATATCAAGGAGCTGAAATCGAGAAAAACACGCGCAGAATCTGCCTGATGAATACTTTTCTTAATCAGCTTGATGCTCAGATAATCTATGGCGATGCACTCACGGATGATGGAAAGGCGCTGATCGAAGCTGATCTCATCCTTGCCAATCCTCCATTTGGAAGCAAAGCAGGTAGTCGACGCGAAACTCGGAACGAACTACCTTTTCCGAAGGCAAACAAACAACTTGTTTTTCTCCAACACATCTACTTGAGCCTTGGTGAAAACGGCCGAGCAGCAGTGGTCTTACCAGACAACGTGCTTTTTGATTCGGGCGCTGGCAGCCTCATACGAAAAGACTTGCTGGCAAAGTGTAGACTGCACACAATTCTGCGCTTGCCGAACGGTATTTTCTCGAGTGCAGGAGTAAAGACGAACGTTCTGTTCTTTAATCGTGAACATACCGAATCCGATCAAGCGGTATGGTTTTACGACCTTCGAGCCAACATGCCCTCATTTGGAAAGACAAACTCGATCACTGCGAGACACTTTGAAGAATTCGAGAGATTATACGGCGACGATCCTTTTGGTGGTTCAAAACGCGAGGAGCAAGGAGAGGAAGGTCGGTGGCGAAAGCTGAGTTGGGAGCAGATTGTTGATCAAAATTACAATCTCGACTGGACATGGCTTCGTGATGACAGCCGCGACGTCGACGACGCGCTGACTGATCCAGATGAGATAGCTGCGGCAATCATGGTGCATCTGCGTGCAGCGCTCGACGAAATCGAAGCACTAAGCGAAGAACTAGAAGACATTCCCGACCTAGAGCCAAAAGAATGAGTATCTTTCCACCCACTTGGATAGAAGCCGAGATTGGCGAGCTGTGTGATCTTATCAACGGACGGGCGTTCAAGCCGACTGAATGGAGCCAAAGCGGCCTGCCAATCGTACGCATTCAGAACCTCAATAACCCGGACAAGCCGTTCAACAGGTTTGATGGCGAAGTGCGGGACCGGTTCTTGATTGACAGCGGTGACCTGCTATTTGCCTGGTCAGGAACGCCTGGCACATCTTTTGGCGCTCATGTTTGGACAGGAGGCCCCGCGGTTCTAAACCAACACATTTTTAATGTGAAGTTCGACCGCGAGAACTTGGACAGAGACTTCTTTCGCCACGCAATCAACCAAAAACTCAGTGAGTTAATTGGCAAGGCGCACGGAGGGGTTGGCTTGCGTCACGTTACAAAGAGCCAGTTCGAGGAAACTAAGGTTTCACTCCCTCCTCTCCGCGAGCAACAACGTATTGTGAGGAAGCTCGACACCCTCCACGCCCGCACCAACACCGCCCGAGCCCGCTTAAACGCCATCGCAAATCTGGTAGTGAAGTACAAAGCCGAAGTGCTGACTCTTGGCATCCAAGGTCAGCTTACAAATGATTGGCGGGTCAAGAACGGTATTGGCGTAGGGCAGCCCGAACGACTTGAAAAGCATTCCCTCGATGTCCGCTACGGCTCTTCCGCAAAATCATCGAAGACCGGAGAAATCCCTGTCCTTAGGATGGGCAATATCCAGTCGATGGAACTTACTTGGACCAATTTGGTCTACTCGGACCGCCCGGACGAGATCGAAAAATATCGACTGGAGCCTGGAGACGTTCTGTTTAATCGAACAAATAGTCCTGAATTGGTTGGGAAGACGGCGATTTACAGAGGTGAACAACCGGCAATCTATGCAGGATATTTGATCCGTGTTAAGTGCGCCGAAACACTCCTGCCTGAGTACCTCAATTACGCCCTAAACAGTTCGGTGGGTCGCGCCTATTGCTGGCGTGTGAAGTCGGATAGCGTCAGCCAATCCAACATCAATGCTCAAAAGCTCAAGGCATTTGAGTTTCTAGTTCCGCCCATTGACGAGCAGCAGCAGATTATTGATCGAATTCATGGCGCATTCAGTAAGATTGACCGGCTTGCTGCTGAAGCTGAGAATGCGCGAAAGCTCAGCGACCGCCTGGATCAACGCGTCCTAGAAAAAGCGTTTTCGGGAGGACTTGTTGCCCAAGACCCGAACGATGAACCCGCAAGCGAACTGTTTGGTCGTATTCGCAAAAAAAGAGCATCTCGGTCCAAGCAAACTAAGCGAATCTCCAAGGGTACCAAAACCGTCAAAACCGGAACAGCGAAGGCAGACGAAATGAACGAGAAAAAGAGATCGCAAGTTTCCGAATCCCATCTGAGTGAGCTTCTGATACAACTTGGTGGCACATCACCTGTACGAGACCTTTGGTTGAAGAGCGAAATGGATTTGAATGAGTTCTATAAGCTACTTCGGGATGAAGTTTCGGCCGGACGAATTAACGAAACGACGGACAAAAGAAAGCTTGTTGCCACAAATGCGGCTTGATTGGTTAAAGATAAAGAAATTCAAGAACCTAAGTGACTTTGAGATTGATTTCGATGAAGACGAGCTCTCGACTGTTCTCATTGGCCAGAACGGGACAGGCAAATCCAACGTGATTGAGGCTCTTGTAGCGATTTTCCGAGACCTCGATCTCGAGAACAGAACCGACTTTGCCTACTCGCTTGCCTACCAATGTCATGGAAGGCGCATTGAGATAGACAACGGCGTCTACAGTAAGACGCAAACTTTCAGAGTCGATGGTAAGACGGTTTCAACTAAAGACTTCAGGGACAACAAGACCAAATTCTTGCCCGACAATGTTTTTGGCTACTACTCGGGAGCCAGTCGCAGGCTGGAGCAGCTATTTGACCCCCATCAGGCGAAGTATTACCGGCATGTGATTTCACCAAACTCGCAAAAAGACGATATCGAGGAAATCGACCTACGACGTCTCTTTTACTGTCGATCAGCATACGGCCAGCTCGCGTTACTTACTTACTTTGCTCGCGGCTCCGACTCGGCACGAGCCTTTCTGAAGCGGCAGCTCGGTATTAGTGGGTTCGATAGTGCTCTTTTAATCCTGAGAAAGCCAAGGTGGGCGGGTAAAAAACCGAACAAGAACCAACTTGAAAATGGTGACCCGCGCTTTTGGTATGCAGCTGGGTTGGTCAGATCATTGCTCCACCAGCTATGGGAACACTCACTTGCCCCCTTTGATCACAGGGTGAAGGAACAAGACGACTATCGCACGAAGTCAGCAAGCGAAGATCAAGCCTACATCTTCATCCGGGACGAAAAATCACTGCGAGACATCGCAAATCACTTTGGCAGCGAAAAAACTTTCTTCGCGCTCCTCGAAACACTTGATATCTCCGACCTCATTCGAGAGGTTAGGATTTGGGTGAAGCGCGACGATGTTGATGGCGAGATTCCCTTCCATGAAATCAGCGATGGTGAGAAGCAGCTCTTAAGCGTACTGGGCTTAATGCGATTTACGGGTCGCGATGAAAGCCTATTCTTGCTTGATGAACCAGACACTCACCTTAATCCTGCCTGGAAGTGGGACTACTTGCCACTCGTTCGAGAGGTCGCTCAAGGCAACCGCGAGAGCCATATCATCATGACCAGCCACGACCCGCTCACAATGGGAGGGCTTAAGGCATCGCAAGTTCAGGTCATGTACCGAGATGACGGCAACAAACTAGTTGCCAGACCGCCAGACGTTGAACCTCGCGGTCTTGGCTTCACCAGTATCCTTACGCAAATCTTTGGCCTTCCCACCACCGTCGACCCAAACACTCAGGAAAAGCTCGATAAGCGCAATGCTTTGCTGCGGTTGGAAAATCGCTCGAAAGCACAGGAAAGAGATCTCCTCGAGCTATCGAACGAGCTTAAGCGACTAGGATTCATAATAGAAGATAGAGAGCCAGAATATGCGCTGTTCCTCCGAGCGTTAGAGGAGGTTAATAAGGATACGCGCTCCGCTCTCACTCCAGACCAGATCTTGGCTCAGAACGAGGCAGCGAAAGTGATGCTTGAAAAGATCATGGCTAAGGACAAAGCCCACAAATGATCTACGTTTTTCAGGACGAAACAAAGATTCCTGGCGCGTGGTTAGCGAAGGTCACTGCGCTGCAGGATCAGCTGGAGGCAC
This sequence comes from Sulfitobacter sp. G21635-S1, assembly GCF_027213915.1. NCBI lineage: Bacteria > Pseudomonadati > Pseudomonadota > Alphaproteobacteria > Rhodobacterales > Roseobacteraceae > Sulfitobacter > Sulfitobacter sp. G21635-S1. Next base: position 2,823 of record NZ_JAPWGV010000039.1, on the reverse strand, counting down.
TGCCTGACCTTGATGCGCGCAAGGCTTTTATAGATGCGAACTCAACGGTTTGGGGTGAGATAAAGGCGCAGTTGCTTGAAATGTCTTCCGGGAAGTGCTGGTACTCCGAAGCACCGGATGCAGTGTCAGACTGGCATGTTGATCACTTCAGGCCAAAGAAGCGTGCTCTCGACCCCGACAAGACTGAGCACGAAGGATATCTTTGGCTGGCCTTTGACTGGAAGAATTATCGGATCGCAGGCAGTTACCCCAATTCCCCTCACAAAGACGGAGAGGGGGTGGCTCGCGGAAAATGGGACTACTTTCCGCTGGCCCCAGGCTGCCAAAGAGCAACGTGGAACAATCGAAACTGTAATGCCGAAACGTGCTTACTATTGGACCCGACAAACCCCGAAGACCCAAAACTAATGACGTTTGACGAGCGTGGTCTACCTTTGCCTTCAACTCCTGATCTTGCCGTCGTTCGGAAGAAGGTAATTACCACCGTGCATTTTCTGCATCTTGATCAAGAACGTTTGGTACAGGCGCGCAAGCAAAAATGGCGTGAAGTCACGAGTTGGATTGAGGAATTCCGTGCAGCATGTCCAGTCAACGAAGATGATTGCACGCAAGCTGACTATGATAGAATTAGGCGTCTCATCCCCAAAATCTCCGAACTTACAGCACCGAACTCGCCATATGCGGCAGCTGCTAGGGCATGCCTAGAAGCAAACGGGCTGTCTATGTTCATTAAAAGGCCTGAGGAAAACAATATTGCCGCATAGTACGATTAGCTTCTTTGCAGCCCTTCTGTTTCTTGCTTCTCATGATCAGAAATTCGCATTCGATTGCTTGCGATGCCGGTGTTGCCAAACAACCGCCGAATAACTGTTAAACTTGAGAGCCCGCTTTGTATAAGCCGCAGCGCAGCATCCAAGATGAGAGCCAACGGCCGGTTTGGGCCGTGAGCGAGATCTCACGCGTCCCTCAAGTACCTCCCCATCGCCTCGCGCACGTACCGCTCTGCCAGCCGATCCAGCACACCGTCGCCCGGCACCAGCGCGCGGATCGCGTCGGGCACCGACTGCTGAGCGTATCGCACCGCGCGGTGCTTGATCACCTCGATCCCGGCTTCCGGCCCGTCAATCATCGCGGCCTCGACGCCGGTCATGATGGCCGAGTGCAGCGCGCGCATGTGCTTTTCCTCGATGCGGATGCCGGTCGCAGCCTGGAACGCCCCGGCGGCACGGTTGGCGATGAAGGTGAGGACGGCGCCGATGATGGTCAGCAGCGCGGTCTGCACCGCCTCGTTGGTCAGGAACTCCGACAGAAGGTCGAGCATTGGTCTTTCCTTTCGGGATGATGAGGCGTCACGCCTCGTTGATGCTGGATGCCTCGGCAGAGGTCATGGCGGGGAGACCAGGTGCGGCCAGTGGATAACTCAAAGGCCAGCGCCAGGACGCGGGCACAAAGCGGTTCTTGTCGATCGGCACGACGCAGACGCGGTTCTGCTGATTGCCGCCCAGGCAGTAGATGCGGCGCGCGTCCTCACCCACGGCAAAGGCGACGTGCCCGCCCCCGTTGCGGGTGATCGAGATCACGGCACCGACCGTGGGCTTGCAGGGCTGGCCAAACTCGCGCCAGTTCAGCGCCCAATAGGGATTGCGCGCCAGGTCGCCGGTGAACCGTTCCTGCGGCAGCGCCAGGCGGATGCAGGTTTCCACGAAGTCGCCGCACCAGGGGAACCGGGACGGATCACCCAGGGCATGCCCATCGCTGGCCAGCCAGCGGCGCAGGATGCCGTTGTCGCGCCCCTCGTGCAGCCCCATGCGCTTGTACCCCTCGGCCAGCCAGGGAACCGGCGCGGTGGTGACGGGTGTTTCAGGGGGTTCCCGGCGATGCAGTGCGGCCCAGGTCAACGGCCCCACGTAGTCACGGGCGCGAAACCCGATCGAGCGCTTGAACGCGATGATCGCAGCTGAGGTCCGCGACCCTTTCAGGCCGTCAATCGGGCCGGGATCGAACCCGCGCTTTTTCAGGGCGATCTGGATGTCGCGGGTGCGTTCGGAGTATTTCAACGGCATGGCGTTTCCCCAATGCAAAAGGCCCGCGCGATAGCGGGCCGGGTTTCAGATTGTCAGGTGGTTCAGACGGTCACTTGCCGCCCCATTCGAGCGCGCCTCAGCGCCGCTTGGATTCCTGCTCCCTGAGGGTCATGGTGATGTCGCGCAGGGTGGCTTTCATCTCGTCCAGAGACTTGATGAGCGCATCATACTGCGCGATGGTCCGGGCGCTGCTCACCTGCAGGGATGTGATCTCATTTCGCGTCTGCGCGGCTTGGGCTGACAAATTCGCGAACCTGACCAAAAAGTCGGCCTCGATCCGCGCCACATTGTCCTTGTTGTGGGTTGCCTTGGCGTCGATCCGGTTGAACGCAGTGGCCACTGCCACCAGCATCGTTGCGCCTGTCAGAACTGTAGTGACTATCGAAATCAGATTGCCTCTGGTGAATTGCTTTTCCATCGTGCGCGCCATTCAACCTCTCGCCACTTTTGGGATTTCTGTCATAGCGCGATGCGGTCAGCAGGCCGCATCGCGCCCATCATGCTGTCCTTATTCAGACCAGCGTGATGTCGGTGGCCTCGCTCAGAACGTGACGCCCTTGGCCTCAGCGATGGTCTGCATATAGGCCATGTGGGCTTGTGCTTCTGCTTCAGTAAACGTCCTGGCATAGGCGGCGACGGCATAGACATGCGCTATGGTCGAAGCTGCCGAACGGGTTGCAGTGTGCGGCCAAACGCCGATCTCCAAATTGCCCCGATTGGTCACGCCGTCATAAAACGT
>NZ_JAPWGV010000038.1:0-44725 GCF_027213915.1 Sulfitobacter sp. G21635-S1 | reverse complement strand
ACGTTTTATGACGGCGTGACCAATCGGGGCAATTTGGAGATCGGCGTTTGGCCGCACACTGCAACCCGTTCGGCAGCGTCGACTATCGCGCATGTCTATGCCGTCGCTGCCTATGCCAGGACGTTTACTGAAACAGAAGCACAAGCCCACATGGCCTATATGCAGACCATCGCTGAGGCCAAGGGCGTCACGTTCTGAGTGGGGCCACCGACATCACGCTGATCTGATTAAACACCGCGGCCTTCCCTGATCGGGAGGCCGCTGGGTGCGCAAACACCCAACGACACGGGGCAAAAGTTCTAACACCTGGCCCCCGCCGACCAGCTAAAGCCTTATGGCCGCTCCCTACCCTTTTTCAGGGTAAGGCCTTCTTGAGGCGATTCTACATCCTATGAAAACCCCTGTTTTAACCCCCGTTGAAAAGACCCTCCCTGTCGCGCCTTGGGTGGGCGGAAAACGCAACCTCGCCAAGCGCATCACCGCCATTCTGGACGCCACCCCGCACACCACCTATGCCGAGCCCTTTGTGGGCATGGGAGGCGTGTTCCTGCGGCGCTCCATGCGTCCCTGGGCCGAGGTGATCAACGATTACGGCCGAGACGTCGCCAACCTCTTCCGAATCCTCCAGCGGCACTATCCGCAGTTCCTCGAGCTGCTACGTTTCCAACTGACCACGCGGGTTGAATTTCTGCGCCTGGTCGACACCCGACCGGAGACGCTGACCGACCTCGAGCGCGCGGCCCGGTTCCTCTATCTGCAGCGCACCGCGTTTGGCGGAAAGGTGTCGGGCCGCAATTTTGGTGTGGCGAAGGATCGGCCAGCCCGGTTCAATCTCACGACGTTGGAGCCCATGCTTGAAGATCTGCATTCCCGGTTGTCTGGCGTGGTGATCGAGTGCCTCGATTATGCGGAGTTCATCCGCCGCTATGACGGCCCTGGCACGCTGTTCTACCTCGATCCGCCCTACTGGGGCTGCGAGGACGACTACGGAAAGGCGATGTTCAACCGTGATGACTTCAGCAGAATGGCGGAGCAACTTGCCGCGATTCAGGGGAAGTTCCTGCTGTCCTTGAATGATATGCCTGAGGTCAGAGAGATATTCGCGGCGTTCACGATCGAGGCGGTGGAGACGACGTATTCGATCGGACAGCAGGATCAGGGGAGTGGGAAGCGGGGCGAGGTGCTGATAAGCAATTTCTGACAGATACCAAGCCGATATTGACTCTGGACTCCTGCCCCGAATTGCTGTGGTTACATACGCACAATAAGTACCTGGATTGGGGCAGTAGCAAACGAAAGATGAAGAAGCTCAGTGCCAAACAACGAGAGCGGAATAGACGCATTCAGCTCTTTCGGGAGCGGGCGTATATTCGTCGTCGGTACTTCACATATATCACCGATGAACTCTACACTGTTAAGTTTCCCAAGATTTTCAGCTTATCGCGAAACTATTCTGGAACTATCGAAGCCATTTCAAAGATTAAGGAAATTGGCCATTCATATACAGTTAAGCCATTAAAAATCGAGATTGACCTTACAGATGTTGAGGACGCCGCTTTGGCGGCAGTTCTTGTCCTTTCTTCAGAGATTGATCGTGTCTTATCACTTGAGCGCCCCCGAAACCGGCAACTGAGAATTGTTCCCAAAAATTTGATGGACTGGGACCTGAAGGTCGCGGCTAAACTCGATGACCTGGGCTTTTTCTCACTGTTTGGAATTAACTTCGATCTGGCTTTCCCGGACAACCTGTTCACCGACGAGTTTAGCCTCCTCAAAATGCGCGTCGGGTTCAGTTTCCAGCCAGAACGTATCGGGAAGTTGATAAATGAGCTCCATGGCGTAGCAGATTTTTTCAACCATTCTTCTTACGTGTACGACGCGATGGTGGAAGCTACCCTCAATGTTAATGACCACGCGTATCCTGAAACCGAGACATACAGATTTCGAGCTTTCATAGGGGCGTGGTGGGCAGCCGCGAGCTACTCAGCAGAAAAAAAAGAAATTCGCTTTGTTGTTATTGATCAGGGGGTGGGTATCCCACAGACTTTGCCAAAGTGGACTCTATGGGAAGAGTTGCGAGAAAAGCTCTCGGTAGGAGCTGTCACTTCACAAATTGTTAAGCAAGATGCGCGGATGATTGCCGCCGCGATAGAAGTCTCACGTACCTCTAAGAACAGAGAAAACGGAAGGGGCCAAGGCTTAGCCGACGTTTTGTCGCCGGTGTCCCAAACTTCAGGGGGGCGTGTACGCATCTTGAGCGGGAGCGGAGAGATGCTATATAGGAGAGACGGAGACATGGAGCTTAAAGAGCTGTCTAGGCACGTTGGCGGAACGTTGATCGAATGGTGCTTGCCCGCAGATCCCCGCATTGGAGACAACCAAAATGAGTGAAGTTTTGAAGGTCGTAACTGATTTTCATCCATACCCAGCTGGACGATATCCTGAAGATGGTCCTGGGAACGGCACCACATTTAGGGACAAATTCCTGATGCCAGCCATTCAACGTGGAGCCCGTGTTATCATCGATCTAGATGGCGCGCCCGGGTATCCTTCCTCCTTTCTTGAAGAGGCATTTGGGGGGCTTGTTCGAGCTGGTATCTCCGCATCAACGATTCGCGAACGGTTTGATTTTAGAGCTGGTCAACCTGGGTTCAGCAGGTACATTGGAAAAATCTGGGAACATATAGACCGCGCTGCCCAAGTGGTAAGTGCTGGCGAGAAGCAACCGGGCTGATGTTGCAAGCTTTTGGATCGACGGTCCTAGCGTCGGCTTTTGGCTTCGTAATTGCCAAAATAGCGACGGCCTTCTTCGACGCATACATTTCAAAAGCATCAACCCGTGAGAAAGAACGCAGTGAAGATGTCAGTCGCATCCGTGAAACCACGGAATCCACATCGAGTATTGCTTTAGGGTATTGGAGTCGAGACGCCGCCCTTCCAAGCGACAAGGGGCTCGAGGCCATGTTGTCTGGGCAGATCGCTCAACTGACTGCGCTCATCTCTGGACTCTTTGATGGCAGAGAAAAACTGCTCGAAGCTTGTGTTCTTGAACTTGATCGCTTTGACGAAGCGGTGACCGGCGGAGATTTTGGAACGAACAAGCGGACCGCCGATATGGAGCGGTTGAGGAAAATTCAGCTATGTGGCGTTGCTTTGGAAGACAAAGTGAAAACCTGTAGGAGAAAGCTTCGTCCCTACTGGTTCGGCTAGAAACCTAGACCATTGGGTTAGGGGCTTTTCCTAGATTAAATTTGGTGCAGCATGCCATTTGAGGTGCCCACTGTCCTCGGTGGCACCCGTACACACCGGCAGGAAGACGTCCGAACGGCGCAGTCGACTGATCTCAAGCTGAAAGACGCAGCGCCTCTGGTCAAAACCTCAAAACCGTTTGCTGCAAATATCTCTGTAAATCACTGCAGATTTTCGCGTCACGCTACAATCCAAACACCTTCATCCGCCCCCTTGCCAAACCGGGTCATTTAAAACATGAACAAAGGATGAACGGATGTGACTTCACCCTTTCCGGCACGCAGCTGACCGCGCTGGGGTCCGGGGCGCTCTGGTGGCCGGAGCAAAGCCTGCTCTGTATCAGCGATCTGCATCTTGGCAAATCCGAGCGGATCGCCCGGCGCGGCGGGGCTGCGCTGCCGCCCTATGACACCCGCGACACGCTGACCCGGCTGGCCGCTGACCTTGCGCTGTCAGGGGCGCGGACGGTGGTCTGCCTTGGCGACAGCTTTGATGATGCGCAGGCGGCCCGCGCCCTGCCCGAGGAGGAACGGCTGTGGATCGCGCGGCTGCAGGCGGGGCGGCGCTGGATCTGGATCGAGGGCAACCATGACCCCGGCCCGATGGACCTTGGCGGCAGTCATCTGGTGGAACTGCCCCTGGCGCCGCTGACCTTTCGCCATATCGCCCAGGCTGGTGCCAGCGGCGAAGTGTCGGGCCATTACCATCCCAAGGCCAGCGTCAGCACCCGCAACACCCGCATCACCCGGCCTGCCTTCCTGCATGACAGCGACCGTCTGATCCTGCCCGCCTATGGCACCTATACCGGCGGATTGCACAGTCACACCGAGGTGCTTTGCGCCTTGATGCGCCCCGAAGCCCGCGCCATCCTGACCGGCAAGACCCCCCTCGCCATCCCCATGCCAAGATAGGATACCCGATGTCACCAGAAGCCGTTCAGCGCATCCGCGACAGCTTTGCCGCGCAAAGCATGATGGCCACGCTGGGGGCTTCCCTTGATGCGGTGGCCAGCGGCGAGATCCGCATTTCGGCCCCGATCCTGCCGGGCGCACGGCAACAGCAGGGCTTCGGCCATGCGGCGCTGACCTTTGCCTTGGGCGATACTGCTGCGGGCTATGCGGCGCTGTCGGTGTTGCCGATGGACAATGAGGTCGTCACCGCCGAGATCAAGATCAACCTGCTGGCCCCGGCGCGCGGCGACCGCCTGTTTGCCATTGGCAAGGTGGTGAAACCCGGCAAGCGGCTTTGCGTTGTGACAGCGGAAGTTTTTGCGGAAACGGATGGCAGGCAAAAGCGCATCGCCATCCTGCAAGGCACAATGGTGCCTGTGCCGATCTGACCCCTTACCGGGTCAGAACAAGCCCGCCTGTCTTGCCGCGTCGCGTTTGCCCCGCGCGACAGGAACTTCGGCACCATCCGACATCAACAGTACATCCCGCCCCTGCACGCGCCGATGGGCGGTGACCGCATCCAGGCTGACCCAATGGGAGCGATGGGTTTGCAGGCCCCGCACCCCGTCCAGCGCTTCGACAGCCTCGCCAAGCCGCATCAGGATCAGGGTGCTGCCCCGCGCCGTCACGATCTTGAGGTAATGGTCCTGCGCCTCGATCCGCACCAGCGGACCGCGCAGTTCAAGCGGAAGACGGCGCAGAAACAAGGCGGCGGGGTCGGCGGGTGCCTCTGTCGGCTGCGGGTTGGCCAGCCACCTGCGTGCAAGATAGACCAGACCGTTCGCCACCAGCACCGTCGCGCCGACAATGGCGATCATGTATCCAAGGCCTCCGCCCACCTGTCCGCCAAAGACAATAGAGTTGATCCCATGGATCAAGGTGGCCAGCACCAGCGCAAAGACGGACCAGAAGGCAATCTTGCGCGGCAGGCTGTCAGGCACGAACCGCCGCAGCAACGTGGTGCAGAGGATCGACAGCGCCACGACCCCCGCCCAATAGGCGGCGCGGCCCGCAAAACCCAGCGCTTCATGGGTGCCGAAGGGGCCCGCAACGGCACAAAGCAGTGTCACCAGCAGCCATAAAGCCACCAGGAAACCAAGCCTTTGCCACTCGCGATGCGTCAGATGCATCTGCCGCCTTCTCTTTGCCATTCACGAAGCAGCACTGCGCTTCACGTAATTCCACTGTGTCTGAATGGGCCATCCTGCCATGCAAAGGCAACCCGTCAAAACACAAGGTTTACCATGTCATTCGATCCGCTTTTCGCCGCCCCTGCTGTCATTCAGATCCATGCCTTTCTGGCGCTGGCCGCAGTAGTGCTGACCGCATGCATCCTCACCCTGCGCAAGGGCAGCCCCCTGCACCGCACCCTCGGCTGGACCTGGGTTCTGATGATGGCTGCCGTGGCGCTGTCCAGTTTCTGGATCAATCAGATACGCTGGATCGGACCCTTCGGCCCGATCCACATCCTGTCGGTCGTCACGCTGGTCAGTCTGGTTCTCGGGGTGCGGGCCGCGCGGCGGCACGACCGGGGCACACATGCCCGCATCATGCGGACGCTGGTCTTTGGTGCGCTGATCATCGCGGGAGGCTTCACTCTATTGCCCGGCCGGATCATGCATGCGGTGGTCTTTGGTGTGGCCTCCTAGGGTCTGACCCCGGGTGTGATGCCCTCAGGCGGTCAGGCCCTCGGGCTCATCCAGCCCGTTGGCCCGGCAACAGGCCGTCACTGTATTGGCCAGCAGGCAGGCGATGGTCATCGGGCCGACGCCACCCGGCACCGGGGTGATCGCCCCCGCACGCGCGGCGCAGCTGTCATAATCCACATCGCCCACGAGCCGGGTCTTGCCCTCGCCCTTTTCCGGCGCGTCCAGCCGGTTGATGCCCACGTCGATCACGGTGGCGCCTTCCTTGATCCAGTCGCCCGGCACCATTTCGGGGCGGCCCACAGCGGCGACTACGATGTCGGCGCGGCGCACGACATCGGCCAGATCCTTTGTCCGCGAATGGGCGATGGTCACGGTGCAGCTGTCGCCCAGCAGAAGCTGAGCCATCGGTTTGCCCACGATGTTGGAGCGTCCGATCACCACCGCATCCATGCCGGAGAGTGATCCGTGATGATCCCGCAGCATCATCAGGCAGCCCAGCGGCGTGCAGGGCACCATGCTTTTCTGTCCCGTGCCCAGCAGCCCGACGTTGGAGATGTGGAAACCGTCCACATCCTTGGCCGGGCTGATCGAGTTGATGACCAGATCCTCGTCCAGATGCTTCGGCAGGGGCAGTTGCACCAGGATACCGTGGATTTCCGGATCGTTGTTCAGCCGGTCGATCAGCTCCAGAAGCTCCGCCTCCGAAGTGTCGGCCTCCAGCTTGTGCTCGATCGATTTCATGCCGACCTCGACGGTCATCTTGCCCTTGGAGCGGACATAGACCTGGCTGGCCGGATCCTCGCCCACCAGCACCACTGCCAGACCGGGCGTGATGCCGTGCTGATCCTTCAAACGGGTCACATGCCCGGCCACCTTGGCCCGCACGCGGGCGGCGAATTCTTTTCCGTCGATGATCATTGCAGTCATGTTATCTTTCCTGAGGTGCGCAGTAAATGCGCACCCTACAAGGGTTTCGTAGGGTGCGCATTTACTGCGCACCACTCTTGATCAGAACAAGCCTTCGACGTCGCCGTCGGCGTTCAAACGGATGTTCTCGGCCGAAGGCACCCGTGGCAGGCCGGGCATGGTCATGATCTCACCGCAGATCGCCACCACAAAACCGGCACCCGCAGAGAGGCGCACTTCGCGCACCGGGATGTCGAAACCGGTGGGCGCGCCGCGCCGCTCGGGATCGGTGGTAAAGCTGTATTGCGTCTTGGCCATGCAGACCGGCAGGTTGCCATAGCCCTGATCTTCCCATTCCTTCAGCTGGGCGCGGATCTTGCCGTCCATCACCGCCTCGTCGGCGCGATAGATCTTGGTGGCGATGGTGTTGATCTTGTCCGCAAGGCTCATCTCATCGGGATAGATCGGTGCGAAATTCGCCTCGCCCTTCTCGATTGTCTCGACAACCTTGGTTGCCAGATCGGCAGAGCCTTCGGAGCCCAGTTCCCAATGCCGGGACAGCACCGCTTCGGAGCCCTGGCTGGCCACGTAGTCCTTGACCGCCTGCACTTCGGCATCGGTATCGGTGACGAAGTGGTTGATCGCCACCACCACCGGCACGCCAAAGCTCTTCACGTTCTCGATGTGGCGGCCCAGGTTGGCGCAGCCCGATTTCACGGCTTCGACATTCTCGACGCCCAGATCGGCCTTGGCGACGCCGCCGTTCATCTTCATCGCGCGGACAGTTGCCACAACCACCACGGCAGAGGGCGAAAGACCCGCCTTGCGGCACTTGATGTTCAGGAACTTCTCGGCCCCCAGATCGGCACCAAAGCCCGCTTCGGTCACCACGTAATCCGCCAGTTTCAGCGCGGTTGTCGTCGCAATGACCGAGTTGCAGCCATGCGCGATATTGGCGAAGGGGCCGCCGTGCACGAAGGCCGGGTTGTTCTCAAGCGTCTGCACCAGGTTCGGCTGCATCGCGTCCTTCAGCAGGACTGTCATCGCGCCGTCCGCCTTGATGTCACGGGCAAAGACCGGCGACTTGTCGCGGCGGTAGGCGACAATCATGTTGCCCAGACGTTCCTGCAGATCTGTAAGGTTCTTGGCAAGGCAGAGGATCGCCATGACTTCGGAGGCCACGGTGATGTCGAAGCCCGCTTCGCGCGGGAAGCCGTTGGCGACCCCGCCCAGCGAGGTGGTGATCTGGCGCAGCGCGCGGTCGTTCATGTCCACGACCCGGCGCCAGACGACGCGGCGGGTGTCGATTTCCAGCTCGTTGCCCCAGTAGATGTGGTTGTCGATCATCGCCGACAGCAGCGAATGCGCGCTGGTGATGGCGTGGAAGTCGCCGGTGAAATGCAGGTTCATTTCTTCCATCGGCACGATCTGGGCATAGCCGCCGCCGGCCGCCCCGCCCTTCATCCCGAAGTTCGGCCCAAGCGAGGCTTCGCGGATGCAGACCGCGGCCTTCTTGCCGATCCGGTTCAGCCCGTCACCCAGACCCACTGTGGTAGTGGTCTTGCCCTCACCCGCAGGGGTCGGGTTGATCGCTGTCACCAGGATCAGCTTGCCGTTCTTGTTGCCCTGGACGCTGTCGATGAATGTCTGGCTGACCTTCGCTTTGTCATGGCCATAGGGCAGCAGGTCCTTGCTGCCGATCCCAAGCTTCTCACCAATCTCCTGGATGGGGCGTTTGTTCGCTGCGCGTGCGATTTCGATGTCGGATTTGTAAGCCATGTGAGGGTTCCCCTAAAGACCGATGTGCCGTTTGCCCCTCTTATCGTGCAATCGTCCGGACCACAGGTCGCAATTCCGACATTTCCACCACCCGATGCGGCGGTGGACCGATAAACCGTTTCTTTTTGGAAACGATCGTCGCTAAAGGAGCGCCCAGGCCCGCTGCCCCGGCACATGCAGACGCAAGGTATCGCCGATGGCCAGGTCGCCTTCGCGCTCCACCCAGGCGGTGACGCCCCTGCGTCCCATCGCTGCCGCCTTGAACCCCTTGCCATGCCCCGGCGCTTCCTTTTCGATCTCGCGCGCTGGCAGGTTGCAGGGGCCGTTCAGCATGTCGACGGTCAGGGTGGTGCCGGAGGGCGACTGCAACCGCGACGCGGGCGGGATATGGGTAAAGTCGGCAATGCCCTGCACCACGATCGACGCTCCCAAAAGCCGGGGGTCCAGCTTGTCGACGCCGATCTCAGCGGCGATCTCGGCCAGTTCCTCTGCCGACAGGATCGAAAACTGCCGCGTGTTGCGGATCTCGGTGCCCTGTGGATACTGCGATTTCACCCGCACGCAGGATGGTCTGGCGAGCCCCGCGTGGAAATCGCCTGCAAACCCGGCATAGGTGGCGCGGGCGCGGTCGATTTCCTGTGACCGGATATCGCTGCGGTCCTGCGGCACCATCCCCATCCAGACGATGGTCGCGGTATGATCGGTGGGCAGTAGTTCAGGCATGGTCAAGGCTCCTTATGGTCGCCGCCACTTTGGTCAGACCCTGCGCAAAAGAAAAGACCCCGCCGTGGCGGGGCCTTATGACATTCTGTTACGCCATGATCAGCGGTTGTGATCAGGTGGTCGGTTCCGGTTCCAGACCGCCATCCGCGGGGGGCAGTTTCTTGCCCTTGCCCTTGGCCTTGGGAATCGCGGTGACACTGGGGGCGTTGCCCTCGTCCGGGCCGCTCTCGTCATTTTCGTCGGAGGGCGGCAGCCCGTCCATCACGCGCTTGATCTCATCCCCGGTCAGGGTCTCGTATTCCAGCAGGCCCTGGGCGAGACGCTCGAATTTTTCCTCATTCTCGGAAATGATCTTCTTCGCCCATTCATAGCCGTCCTGAATGAACTTCTGGACCTCTTTCTCCACCAGTTCCTTGGTGTTGGCAGAGACGGAGAAACCCGCCGTATTGCCCTGATAGCCCTGCGCGGCTTCGGAATAGTCGATGTTGCCGACCTTGTCGGACATGCCCCACTGGAGAACCATCGCGCGGGCCAGCGCGCTGGCCTGCTGGATGTCGCCGGCCGGGCCGTTGGACACGGCCTCTGGCCCATATTTGTGGATTTCCGCAGCCTTGCCCGCCATGGTCATGGCCAGGCGCTGGTGGCATTCGTCCTTGAACATGTTCAGGCGGTCCATTTCGGGCAGGCTCATCACCATGCCAAGCGCACCGCCGCGCGGGATGATCGTGGCCTTGTAGACCGGATCGCATTTCGGCAGCGACATGCCGACCAGCGCATGACCGGCCTCATGGTAGGCTGTCATTTCCTTTTGTTCGGCGGTCATGACCATGCTGCGGCGTTCAGGCCCCATCATGACCTTGTCCTTGGCCTGCTCGAAGTCGATCATGGTCACGAAACGCCGACCCACACGTGCGGCCATCAGCGCCGCCTCGTTCACCAGGTTGGCGAGGTCCGCACCCGAGAACCCGGGCGTGCCGCGCGCGATGATGCGCAGGTCGACGTCGGGGCCAAGTGGCGTCTTGCGGGCATGAACGCCAAGGATCTTCTCGCGGCCCTTGATGTCGGGGTTCGGCACGGTGACCTGACGGTCGAAACGGCCCGGACGCAGCAGCGCGGGGTCCAGCACGTCGCGGCGGTTGGTGGCGGCCAGGATGATCACACCCTCGTTGGCCTCAAAACCGTCCATCTCGACCAGCAACTGGTTCAGCGTCTGTTCACGCTCATCGTTACCGCCGCCATAGCCTGCGCCACGATGGCGGCCCACGGCGTCGATCTCGTCGATGAAGACGATACAGGGCGCGTTCTTTTTCGCCTGTTCGAACATGTCACGGACACGGCTCGCGCCGACACCCACAAACATCTCGACAAAGTCGGAACCAGAAATCGTGAAGAAAGGCACGCCCGCCTCGCCCGCAATGGCGCGCGCCAGCAGTGTCTTACCTGTGCCCGGAGGGCCGACCAGCAGCGCGCCCTTGGGGATCTTGCCGCCAAGGCGGCTGAATTTTTGCGGATTGCGCAGGAACTCGACGATTTCCTCAAGTTCTTCCTTGGCCTCGTCGATGCCTGCCACGTCGTCAAAGGTGACCCGGCCATGTTTCTCGGTCAGCATCTTGGCCTTCGACTTGCCAAAGCCCATTGCCCCGCCCTTGCCGCCGCCCTGCATCCGGTTCATGAAATAGATCCACACACCGATCAGCAAGGCGATGGGCAGCAGCGACATCAGGAACGTCTGGAAGCCCGATTGTTCCTGGGGCCGCACCTTGATCGGCACGTTGTTGTTGATCAGCAGGTTGGTGATTTCTGCGTCCTCGGGTTTGACCGTGACGTAATCAGACCCGTCCGCCTTGCGAAACCGGACCTGTTCTCCGTCCAGGGTGGCGTTCCGCACTTCGCCCTTTTCAACCGAGCTTACGAATTCGGAATAGGTGACTTCGTTGCTCTGAAGGGCATTATTTGAGCCGCTGAAGAGGTTGAACAGCGCCAACACCAGCAAAAGCAAGACGACCCAAAACGCGAGGTTACGCATATTTCCCAAGGAAGTTCTCCTAATAACAACAATTTGCGCCTGTCGAGGCTGAGTTGCGCATGTCGAATGGTCTCATCGAACACTGACCTAAGATAGGGATCATCACAGTAGATTCAATGCGATAATAGCCCGCCAAAGAAGGTCTCTTCTCCACCTTCCAGTGCCGCATGCCAGTTTTGGTCCGGTCGGACAAGGGGGGCGGCAAGAAGGACGTCATCTTGCCACACGGCAGGCAAGGACATGACCGCCTGCAGCGGCAGCCCGGATGCACGCCAATCTCCGCATTGCTCGACCCCCTGCGGGCCCATCGCGGCCACATAGTGGCACTGGCGGGCAGCCTCTTCAGTGGCCGGTTTGACGCGCCAGCGTGAATCCCACAATTGTCCCGCCGGCACCCGCAGGTCCTGCACCGCCTTATGCTCGCGGAACACCCAGATGCTCTCTTTCTCGCGCAGGGCGTGGCACCCATCCAGCGTCGAGGCCAGCCCCCGGCGCAGCGCCGCCATCAGCGTGGCAACAGCGGCCCGTCGGGGCGGATAGGGATTGCCGCTGATCCAGCTCAGCGCATGAACCAGCAGGCGGCGCTGAATTTCTTCAGGCTGGATCCGCAGCCGCCGTTCATCCAGTGCAATGGCACCTTTCTCCACACGTGCGATATCGCGGGCGGCAAGGAAGGTCTGCCAGTTCAACGCAGCCCGCGCCTGACGCATCTGTTCGGCCACGGTGGCAAGAGCGCTTGCATCAATACCCAGCTTGCCCAGTTCTGCCAGTGCGTTGCGTGCCCTGATGCGTTCAAAACTCGTGTCATCGTTGCTCGGGTCTTCTACCCAGCTGACCTGTTGACTGCGCAGGTAGCTCCGCAGGTCTTCACGGGTGACAGACAGCAAAGGCCGCACCCAATGGATACCATGGCGTAACATCCGGGGCGAAATTGACGACAACCCATCCACACCGGCGCGGCGCGCAAGACGCATCAGAACCGTTTCAGCCTGATCATCCGCGGTATGTCCCACCGCGACGGTGCGGATTCCGCGCTCCTTTGCCCAATCCGATACGCATTCATAACGCGCATCGCGGGCCTCTGCCTGAAGATTGCCAATGCCATCCCAGTCATCCCAGATCAGGATATCATGGGGCACGCCAAGCGTTGCGCAATAGGCACCCACAGCCTCGGCTTCCTCGGCTCCCTCCGGCCTGAGGCAATGATCCACTGTCACAGCAAAAAGACGCGATCCGTGCAGCCTGCAAAATCCGTGCATCAGATGCAGCAGCGCCATGGAATCGCCACCGCCCGAAACCGCGACCGCAACCCTGTCCGGCGGATGGGGCAGGAAAGCGCTGGACACTTGCTGGGTCAGCCAGGCCATGGTCACGTCAGCTACATCCTAGCGCAAGCCTTTGGTTCTCGGCCTCGGCAACCGCTGGCGTCGATGGAAAGCGCACGCCGACTTCGGAGAGCGTGACGCAGGCTTCCTGGGTCTGCCCAAGCTGCCCCAGGGCACGTCCCAGCTCAAAAAGCGCCTGTGGCGCCATCGGCCCTTCGGGCGCTGTGCTGAAAGCGGTCAGGAATGCGCGTGCCGCCTCCTTTGAATCGCCCAGACCCTGCAGGGCATCGCCCCGGCGCAATTCGGCCTCGGCGGCTAGCGGACCGCCCGGATAGGTCTGATTGAAGGTCGCAAAGAGGTCTGCGGCGGCGCGAAAGTCACCGGATGCGAGCGCCTCCTGCGCCCGCTTGAAATCGGCCTCTTCACCAACCGCAAGAGAGGCCTCGTCAGTCGGTGTGGCCGGGGCGGTCAGCGGAGCCGAGACCGAAGCCTGACCCTCTCCCCCAAGTGTGGTGGTCTGGCCCAGCTTGCCCACGTCGCCGCCTTCAAGTTCGACCAGCCGGAATTCAAGGTCGCCGATCCGGCGGGTCCCGTCGTCGACGATACGGTTGATGCGGTTTTCCAGTTCTTCCGTCTTGGAGGTCAGGCGCTGCAATTCGCTTTCCATCGCGCCCAAGCGCTCCAGCACCGACGCGCCCCCGGTGCTGGTCGAAACACCACCCGTGGTGGACAATTCGCGCCGCAGTTTCTGGACCTCGACAAACAGGATGTTCAGTTCCTGACGCACATCTGCCAGCGTCTGATCATCCTGTGCCAACACGGCCGCGGGGCTGACCATAAGCCCCAGCATCATACCCATTACCAAACGCATCTTCATCAGATCAGCCTCAGCTTGTCAGGCCGCCTGCCAGAACTGTCACCGCGCGGCGGTTCTTGGCATAGCAGGATTCTTCGGAACAGATCTCGATGGGGCGTTCCTTGCCATAGCTTATGACCCGCAGACGGCCCGGCGGGACCCCCTTTGAGATCAGGTATTCCTGCGCCGCATTGGCACGGCGCGCGCCCAGGGCCAGGTTGTATTCACGGGTGCCCTGTTCGTCCGCGTGACCTTCGATCACGGCCTGGTAGTCCGAGTTTGTCATCAGCCACTGCGCCTGCCCGTCCAGCGTCGCGCGGCCGATGGCGGTCAGGTTCGACTGATCCACTTCAAACAATACACGGTCCCCGATCGACTGCTGGAAATAGGCAGCCGAGGTCGGGTCATTGGCGCTGCCCGGCACCACACCATTGGCACCGGCACCTGCGTTTGCCCCTGCACCGGCACCATCGGCGCCAAAGCGGTCCGGGTTGGTACAGGCGCCCAGCGCCAATGCTGCAATCAAAATACCGCTTGTCAGAAATCTGTTCATCGTGGTGCCTCTCTTTGGTGGCGACTTTTGTTAACCTTTAGTAGCACAGGCCCGCGGCCATTGGAAATTCGCTACAACAACTTCGTGTTATTTTTGCAAAGGCGACCAGGACGGATCCGAGCCCCCTTCCGGTGTGCGCACCGGCCGCAGGTTGCGTCCGGAAATGTCCACGGAATAAAGGGTCGATGACCCGCCCGCCCCCTGGGTTTCGCGGGCAAACATGATCACCCGGCCATTGGGGGCCCATGTCGGCCCCTCATCCAGAAAGGAAGCGGTCAGCAGACGCTCTTCCGAACCGTCCAGCCGCATCACACCGATGTGGAAACGGCCCTTGTTCTGTTTGGTAAAGGCCACCAGATCGCCACGCGGCGACCAGACCGGCGTGCCATAGCGCCCCTCGCCGAAGGAGATGCGCGTCGGCTCTCCGCCGGTGGCGGACATGATGTAAAGCTGCTGGGTGCCGGAACGGTCGCTCTCGAACACGATACGGCCGCCATCGGGGCTGAAGCTGGGCGCGGTCTCGATCGCGGGCGTATTGGTCAGGCGCACGGACTGGCCGCTGGCGATGTCCATTGTGTAAATGTCGGTATTGCCGCCCTGGGTCAGCGAATAGACCACGGTCTGTCCGGAGGGCGAGAAGCGCGGTGCAAAGCTCATGGTGCCTTCGGCGCTTTCCAGCACCCGCCGCTGCACCGAACCGATGTCCAGCACATAGATCCGCGGAAAGCCGCTTTCGTAGCTGGTATAGAGAACCCGGTCACCCGAGGGCGAAAAGCGCGGTGCCAGCACGATGGAGCCTGAATCTGTCAGGTACTGAACATTCGCCCCGTCGTAATCCATGATCGCCAGCCGCTTCTGGCGCGCATCCTTCGGCCCGGTTTCAGAGACATAGGCCACGCGGCTGTCGAAATAGGCCCCCTCGCCGGTGATCCGGCTATAGACCGCATCCGCCACCTTGTGCGCCATGCGCCGCCAGCCTTCGGTGGTCCCCGAAAACTGAAGGCCATCGCCCAGTTCCGCACCCGAGAACACGTCATAGAGACGGAACTTCACGCTGACCGAATTGCCCTGCACATTCACCGCCCCGGTGATCAGCGCCTGCGCGTTGATCGCCTTCCAGTCGGCATATTGCACCGGCGCGTTGAAATCGCTGATCGTAGAGATAAAGGCCGATGCCGGAACCTCGCGGAACAGGCCGGTTCCCGTCAGATCCTCCGACACCACCCGGGAGATGTCACCGGCAAGCTGCCCGGATTCCGCGCTTTCAGGCTGGAAGCTGGGCACCGCAAAGGGCAAAGGCTCGATGACCCCTTCGGTGATCTCGATCCGCAGGGGCCCCTGCTGGGCCGCAACCGCACCGGACAGGGCGCAGATCAGCACCAGGAACAGGCTCAAAAAACGCAATTTCATCTCGTCAGCATCCTTTCGGGCTTAAACGTAAATCCACTATTTCGCGGCTTTGCCGATAATTCGAGGGGAAGTTCACGCAAAATAACACCATAGCGGAATAATGCCGGTGAAACGACACATGTTCCATCATTTTACCCGCATCCTCTCGGGGTTGAAGGTCATCTCGATCTCCTGCCACTGGCTGTATTTTTCGGCCGGCAGCTGATAGCCCTTCGATCCGCACAGGATGATCGCGCGGCGGGCCGCCTCGAACGCCTGTTTGGCGGCGGCGGATGATCCGCCCTCGCTGCCGATCATCTGGATCGACCCGATGATGGGGGTCCCGTCCTGCGCCATGTTCACCGCGACAACCACGGTCGTGCGCAGCGCCTCGGAAGAAAGCGAGCCGACGTTCCAGCAGTTCGACACCGCAACACGCAGATTCTCCTTTTCCCCGGAGGTCAGCGGCGGACCGCTCGGCGCAGGCTTTGCCGGTGTCTCGGTTGCCGCCTGCGCCGCGGCAACAGCAGCGGCGATGGCGTCGGCATCTACGTCTGCGTCCGGTGTCCTGGTCGGGGCCGGTGTCTCGGCCACGCGCGGCGTTTCGGTCGGAGTTTCCACCGGCGTTTCGGCGACCACCGGGGCCGCGGGGCGCCGCCCGGGCGGGCGCGGCGAAGCGGCGGGTGCCTTGGTGGCCTCCGTCACGATCTCGGTTGTCGCCTCTTCCGGCGCGGTGGCTTCCTGGCTTTCCTGCGGTGCATCGCCGGTTTCGTCCGGTGCCACGGCTTCCTGCTGCACCGGATCCGGCGTCGCCTCGGGCTCGGGCTGCGCGACAGGCTCGGGTGCGACACGCTCGACCGGGCGCGGGGCGGCTTCGGGCGCGACCTCGGGCACCAATACGGCCTGATCGCCAACAGGTTCATCCAGGACCGGCGGCGTATCCGCCACATCCGTCTGCGGCGGCAAAGCCAGCTCCACCACATCGGGCGGCGTGTCATCGGCGGGCGGATCGGCCTGGGCCGGTGCGGGCTGCTCAACCTGCGTGTCCGGCTCCGCCGCGACCTCAGGCTGATCAGGTGTCACCTCGGGTGCCGCAGGCTGTGCCACCTCGGTCGCCGTATCGGGCGCCTGCTGCCCTGCCACCAGCGCATCGAAATCGGTGCTTGAGATCACCGACACCTCGGTCATCTCGAAAGGCGGCGGCTCGGAGGTGAAAACATTACCCAGCAGCAGCCAGCCGATCACCGTCAGGTGGCCGGCTCCCGATACATAATGCCCGATATGAAGATCGTTGCGGTGCAAGTGTCACTCTGACCCCGGGCTGTCCAACGCCGGACCACCGATGTCGGTCACCAGCCCGATGTTGGAAAAACCGCCCGCGTTCAGCGCGCCCATGACTTCCATCACCTGCGCATAGGGCACCTTGCCATCGGCACGCAGATAGACGCGGTCGCTGGCCCGTTCCGCCGCAATCCCGCGCAGCCGCGTCACCAGCTGGTCGCGGGCCACATCCGTGGTCTGGATCTGCACCGCACCATCGGCGCTGACGGTCACCGTCAGCGGCTCCTCCTGCTCTGCGGGCAGGGCACCGGCGGCGGTCTTGGGCAATTCCACAGGAACGCCCACGGTCAGCAGCGGCGCCGCAACCATGAAGATGATCAGCAGAACCAGCATCACGTCCACGAAAGGCGTCACGTTGATCTCGGACATCGGCTGGGCGCGCCCGCGCCGCCGTCCGCGTCCGCCGCCCTGTTTCTTGATCGCACCCGCGCCCATGCTCAGCTGTCCAACTGACGCGACAGGATGGTGGCGAATTCATCGGAGAACGCTTCATGCGCACCGATGATACGTTCACTGTCGGCATTGAGCTTGTTGTAGAAAATCACCGCCGGAATCGCGGCCAGAAGCCCCAGACCGGTGGCCAGCAGCGCCTCGGCAATGCCGGGGGCGACAACCGCAAGGTTGGTGTTCTGCTGGGCGGCAATCTCGACAAAGGCGTTCATGATGCCGATCACCGTGCCGAAAAGGCCGATGAAGGGCGCAGATGACCCGACCGTCGCCAGCACCGTCAGCCCGCCTTGCAGGCGCTCGGCCTCCTTGGCGATGGCCACATCCATCGACCGGTCGATGCGCGCCGTGGCACCGGGGATCAGCCCGCCATCATCCCGGTGCGAACGTTGCCATTCGGTCATCCCGGAGGCGAATATCTTTTCCGAAGGCCCGCTGGGATCCGGGCCGATCTGATCGAAAAGACCGTCCAGCGGCTCCCCGGACCAGAACGCCTGATCGAAAGCCTTCTGCTCCGAACGCGCAAGGCGATATTGCAACAGCTTCTGCACGATGATCGACCACGACCAGAAGGAGGCGATGATCAGAATGATCATGACCAGTTTGACTCCCAGCGTCGCCCGCGCGAAAAGTCCCCACACGGAGAAATCAATCTCCTGCGCCAATGCCAGCGTTTCTGCTTCCATTATTCCTGCTCTTGTTGTGCCGCCACGTCGCGGCTGCATGCCTCTGCGGCCCTGTTTTCCAAGGCGCTATTTGGCGCAAACTTATCCCAGTGCAAGCGGGAAAGCCAGAACATTGGCGTTAACCCGCCGCATCCTTCGGCAGTGAGCGGAGTTTTGCTGGCAATCTGGTGGGTTTTCCGTCGGTGGTCATGCAGACTGCGGTGACAAGGGCGCGGAAGATCACCTTGTCCTCCCGGCAGACATCCTGATGGAAGATCCAGCGCGTCGCCCCCTTGGCGAAATGTGTTGTGCGCACTTCCAGACGGTCGCCGAACCCGGCTGTGCCCAGATAATCGGCCTCGACCCTGGTGACGACAAAGACAATGCCCTGCGCCCGCATCTCGCGCTGGTCGAGCCCGAACTGCTCGACGATATCGGAGCGCGCCCGTTCAATGTAGCGCAGGTAATTGGCGTAATAGACGATACCGGCCATGTCAGTATCTTCATAGAAGATGCGGATCGGGAAACGATGGCTCATTGCAACACACCGATCCTTGCAGCCAGCCGCAATGCATGGGCCGGGTCCCGGGCCGCAACCGGCAGCACCGGATCATAGGCCGCCCGCAGCAACGCGGCCACATCCGGCTGCAGCACCGTCGTCTCGCCCGCCACGG
Organism: Sulfitobacter sp. G21635-S1; assembly: GCF_027213915.1. Classification (NCBI taxonomy): domain Bacteria; kingdom Pseudomonadati; phylum Pseudomonadota; class Alphaproteobacteria; order Rhodobacterales; family Roseobacteraceae; genus Sulfitobacter; species Sulfitobacter sp. G21635-S1. Next base: position 26,193 of record NZ_JAPWGV010000038.1, on the reverse strand, counting down.
CCAGCGGTGACCGGTCCTGAAACGCCCCATCCGACCACATGAGCATGGACTGCACGATCTGGCTCAGGGCCAGGGTATGCGCAGGCACGGCGCTCAGATGCGCATCCATCCGCAGAAAGACGAAACAGGCCTTGATCGCGCCGCGCTTGTCGAAGCGGAAGAACCGGTACTGGTTCGCCTCCGCCGCCTCCAGCCGGGCCACCAGCGGTGCAAGGTCCTCCACCAACCGGTCCATGCCCGGCACATCCAGAAGCTCCTTCCAGTCGCGGAAGAAGAACATCATCAGATTGCTGCCCAGCTCCGCGTCCATCTCGCCCATCTCGTGACCCGCCAGACCACACACCGCCTCGACCGCGCCTTTGACCACGCTCAGCGTGGCATCATCCACGCCAAAGACCACCGGACAGACCGGCCGCCCCCAGCGCGCAAAGGCAAAACTCCCGTCCCCACGGGTAAACAGCGCCTCGACCTGTTCAGCATCCATGTTTCATTGTTCCCAAAATACACATCACCGACAGTTCAGCCAAACAGATCGCTCTGCCCCCTGGGCGGTGCCATCCCCAGATGCGCCCAGGCCTTCGCCGCCAGCATCCGCCCGCGCGGGGTACGCTGGATCAATCCCTGCTGCAACAGGAAGGGCTCGATCACTTCTTCCAGGGCATCGCGGCTTTCCGACAGGGCCGCCGACAATGTCTCGATCCCCACCGGCCCGCCCTGATAATTCTCCGCAATCAGGGTCAGGTAGCGCCGGTCGGCCCCGTCCAGCCCCAGATGATCCACCCCCAGCCGTGTCAGGGCCATATCCGCCAGCGCCCTTGTCACCCTGCCGTCGCCCTCCACAAGCGCGAAGTCCACGACCCGCCGCAAGAGCCGTCCGGCGATCCTGGGGGTACCCCGCGCGCGGCGGGCGATCTCGCGGGCACCATGTTCGTCTGCCGGTGCGCCGAGCTTTCGGGCATTGCGGTCGACGATGATGAAAAGCTCGTCCTCGCTGTAGAACTCCAGCCGCGTGGGGATGCCGAAACGGTCCCGCAGCGGTGTCGTCAGCAATCCCATCCGCGTCGTGGCTCCCACCAGGGTGAAAGGCTGCAACTCGATCCGCACGGTGCGCGCCGCGGGCCCCTCGCCGATCACGAGGTCCAGCTCGAAATCCTCCAGTGCAGGGTAAAGCACTTCCTCCACCGCCGGGTTGAGCCGGTGAATCTCGTCGATGAACAGCACATCGCGCGCTTCAAGATTGGTCAGGATCGCCGCCAGGTCCCCCGCCTTGGCCAGCACCGGACCGGAGGTCATGCGGAACCCCACCCCCAGTTCGCGCGCCATGATCTGCGCCAGCGTGGTCTTGCCCAGGCCGGGAGGGCCGTGAAACAACGTGTGGTCCATCGCCTCGCCGCGCTGGCGCGCCGACTGGATGAACACCCGCAAATTCGCCCGCGCCTCGGCTTGGCCTACGAATTCGTCCAGCATCTGCGGCCGCAGGGCGCGGTCGAGGTCTTCGGGCAGCGGGTCAGGCCGCACTGTGGGGTCAATCTCGGTCATCTGTCATCCGCGCCATTCCCGGCCCTTGGGGCTGTTGAACGGCACCCTACCCCTTCGGTGCCAGCAGTTTCAACGCCGCGCGGATCAGGGCGGGGGTATCGGCCGCGGGCATGTCGCCTGCTGCCTGTGCCACCGCGCCCGCCGCGTCGCCGGGGCCATAGCCCAGATTGCCCAGCGCCGACAAAGCGTCAGCCTGCGCCGATGTGGCGGCAGGCGCCGCCCGCGCAGGGCGGGAAACCGCTGTCTCGATCACCTCGGCGGGGTCTTCGCCCTGCGCCTGCGCCAGCGTGCCGCTCATTGCCATGACACCGGGGGCCTTGTCCTTGAGGTCCAGCACCACGCGCTGCGCGATCTTGGGGCCGACGCCCCTGGCCGCCTTGACCGCGTTCCAGTCGCCCAGCGCAATCGCACGGCTGACGCCATCCGGCCCCAATGCGCCCAGGATCGCCAGCGATGCCTTGGCCCCGACCCCCTGCACCGAGGTCAGCAGGCGGTGCCATTCCTTTTCCACCAGGGTCTGGAACCCGAAAAGCTGCATCAGGTCCTCGCGCACCACCAGATCGGTATAAAGCGCCACGACCTCGCCCACACCGGGCAGGGCGGCAAGGGTGCGGTCCGAGCAATAGACCAGATAGCCCACACCGCGCACGTCGATCAGCAGGTGATCCGCCGCGCGGTAATCAATGCGTCCCGTGATCTTGCCAATCATGCGCTGGCCCGCGCCACGGCCGCCGCCAGCCCCGAGGCCCCGCCGTGATGGGCATGACAGATGGCGATGGCCAGCGCGTCAGCCGCATCCGGACCGGCAATCTCGATCCCCGGCAGCTGCATCCGCACCATATGGGCGACCTGGCCCTTGTCGGCATGGCCCACGCCAACAACCGTCTTCTTGATCGTGTTGGGCGCATATTCGCCAACGCAGAGCCCCGCCTGCGCCGGCACCAGCATCGCGATGCCCCGCGCCTGCCCCAGCTTCAGCGTGCCGGCCCCATCCTTGTTGACAAAGGTCTGCTCCACCGCCGCGGCCTGGGGGCGATAGGTCGCGAAGATCCGCGTCAGCTGCGCATGCAGCGACAGCAACCGCTGCCCCAGATCGTCGCCCTGCGACACGATCACCCCATTGGCCACATGGGAAAGCCGTGGTCCGGCCACGTCGATCACCCCCCAACCAAGGTTGCGCAGCCCCGGATCAATGCCGATTACCCGTATCATCCTGTCCGAATTCGCCTCTATGTGGTTTTTTTGATGCACTAGCACGAAAGGCGAACATTCACCAAGTCCTTTCGCGTGAGGCCTGGTTGCGACATGCCTTGCGTCGCTTTTGAGACACGCGGCCTGTTTGCGCCGTAAAATCACCCGCAAACGACAGGAACTGCGGGTCTCTTTCCATTAATTTTCAGCGTTTTACGCGCAAGGAGGACCTATGCAATAGCCGCAGAACACACATGCATTTCTGGTGATTGTGCCGGGTTTCATATCCGCCTATTTGCGCAGCACACCGCCGGGAAAACCGGCATAACACTAATGTAAAAGGACGGCTCCAATGGCAGCTATTGACACCACCCGCACCGCATACGGCTCCATCATTGCCGTTTCTCGTTTCTTTTCCGGTCTGAACGCACTGGCGGCAACGCTGGTCGCATGGAACGACGCCCGCGCAACACGCCGCGCGCTGTCCTCGCTGACCGACCGCGAACTTGACGATATCGGCCTGGTCCGTGGCGACATCGACCTGGTTGCACAATCCAACCTGATCCGCTGATCGGGGCGCGGCGGGCTCTCCCGCCGCCACGCCTAGACAAAAAACCGCGTTCTCCAAACCTGGGGAACGCGGTTTTTCTTTGCCGGACAGCGGATTGTCGGAGAATGGCGGATGCAGCAGCCCGTGACCGGGGCACTGCCGTTTTCGTCAGCGCAGGACCGGGCCGGTCATGCTGGCAAGCGTTTCGGTCACCGGATCAATCGCCAGAACCTTTGCACCCGCCTGTTCGATGACAGTGCCGCTTTCAAGTTTCGCCAGGCGGTCATTATAGGTCACCGGGCCGACAGCCGCGACCATGAAGACCTTGAGGCCAAGAAAGCCAAGCCCGAACATGATCAGAAGCTTGAAGGGGAATCCGCGACGGCGGCGTTTCGGCGTCACGATGATCAGGCCATCGCGGCCCACCTTGGTGGAATAGCCATGCGCCAACTTCGCGTGCTTTTTCTCCAGGTTCGAAAGGCGGGCAACAAAGTGGTCGTGTGTCTCAACCATGTCTTATTTCTCTCAACATCGGCCCCCACCGCTGTTGAAATCAGAATTAGACAAGGAATGTGGCAAATTCTGGGCAACTGCCTCAAATGTACCTTAAAACCCCTTCAATCTAGGTGTTTTTTTGCAGCGTGAGTGTCGTCCAGTCGACAATGCTCTCCCGTTCGACCAGATTGATGCCGCATCGTGCATAAACGCCGATCACTTCGTCGGCCTGCTCGTTCAGAATCCCCGAGAGAATCGCATATCCGCCCGGTTGCAGGGAATCGGCCAGGTCGGGGGCCAGCGCGATCAGCGGACCCTTTAGTATGTTGGCAAAGATCAGGTCGAAAGGCGCCGCCGCTGCGAGGACGGGATGGCCAAAGCCTGCCGCCTCGACACAGGAGACCCGGCCGGTCAGCCCATTTGCCGCCACATTTGCCTTTGCGACCTCCACCGCGACCTCGTCAATGTCGCTGGCCAGCACGTTCTGCGGCCAGATCCGCGCCGCCGCCATGGCCAGAACCGCCGTGCCGCAGCCGATGTCCACCACATTCGCACCGGCAAAACCGCCCGTCGCCAGCCGGTCCAACGCGCGCAGGCATCCCAGCGTGGTGCCGTGGTGCCCGGTGCCAAAGGCCATTGCCGCCTCGATCAGCAGCGGCTCGACCCCTTCCGGCACCTTGTCCGCATCATGGCTGCCATAGACAAAGAAACGTCCAGCCTCCACCGGGGCCAGTTCCCGGCGCACATGGGCGACCCAGTCGGTCTCTGGCAACTCTGATACCACAAAGGGTTTCGCGCCCATCGCTGCGGCCAGCAGGGCCAGGCTTGCCTCGTCCGGGGCCTCCTCGAAATAGCCGCCGACCTCCCAGAGGCCCGATCCGTCTTCCATCTCGAACACGCCGATGCCGGTGGGTTCGGGGGTCATCCCCTCCATCGCCTCGCCCAGCTTGTAGGCGGGCGCGCGGCCTTCGAGGGTAGTCAATGCGGTGAAGGTGGGCATCAGCGTCTCCGGTATCTGTCAGGGTTCGGGTAGGGCCGTGGCGTGCCGGGGTCAAGGGGCGCGCCCACAGGGTCGCGCAGCCCCCTGACATAGAACCAGCCCCAGAGTGCCGCCCCGATCCCGACGACACCCCCTGCCAGCGCCTGGCCATAGATCACCCCCTGCGCCCCAAAGAGGGCCGCAAGCCACGCAGCGGCAGGCCAGCTCAGCAGCCCGTCCTTGATCCAGTTCACCAGGGTGGAGCGCCCGGCGCGCCCGAGGTTGTTGAATGCCGCGTTCGACACGAAGAGCGCCCCGATAAAGATAAAGCCTCCTACACCCACAAAGGTGAAAGAGCGCAGCACATCCGCGCCCAGGCCGCTCAGCCCGAAAAGCGCGATCACATGTGGCGTCACCATGATCAGCAGCCCCCAGGCCAGCAATGTATAGATGCCGCAGAACAGCAGCGCGTCCCGGTAGGTGCTGCGGACGCGGCTCATCCGGCCCGCGCCGTAATTCTGCCCGAAGATACCGCCGATCGCCCCCGACAGGGCAAAGACGCCGCCAAAGACCACTACTGTCAGCCGCCCGATCACCGCCCAGGCCGCCATTGCGTCATCGCCGTATTGCGCCATGACGATGGTCAGAAAGTAGTTGCCCGCAGGGGTGGACATCTGGGTGGCAACCGCCGGGATCGCCACGGCGGCAAAGGGCCCCGCGATGTTGCGCAGGGTGCGCAGCCGGGGACGCTCCAGCAGCCCCATCTGCACGACGGCGTAATACAGGGCCAGCCCCAGCAGCGAAAAGCGGAACAGCACCAGCCCGATCGCGGCCCCGTCCAGCCCCCAGCCCAGATAGAAGATCAGGACAGGGTCCAGAAGCAGCAGCACAAATCCGGAAAACAGCGTGACATACATCGCCTTGGCCCCATAGCCATGGGCCCGCAGCACGCCGGAACAGGCCAGCGCCGCCGACATCGGGATCAGCGAGGGGATCGTGATCGCCAGGTAACGTGATGCGAGGCGCGCCGTCTCTCCGGTGGCGCCGGCCAGCGCAATCAGCTCATGCCGGAAGCCGACAATCGCCGCGACTACCAGGGTCAGGATCGCGGCGGCGATCACCGTGCCCGCCGCCGCCTGCCTGCGCGCCTGCGCATGGGCGCCCTGCCCGATGCTGCGTGAAATCACCGCCGTGGTGGCGATCATCAGCCCCACGGCAATGGATACCGAAAAGAACTGTACCGCATAGGCAAAGCCGATGGCGGCCACCAGCCGCGGATCCCCAAGCTGCGAAATCCACAGCAGGTTGGCGGCATCCACCACAAAGACAAAGGTGATCCCCATCGCCCCGGTCGCCGTCATCCGCACCACATGGCCCATCGTGCCACCGGTCAGGAAACGGCCCTGTTCGGCCATCACTCGGCCGCCTGCGGCACCGCGCTGGCAAAGATCGTCTCGTTCCCCGGCGCCGGGTGGCGCGGGATCAGCATGGCAAGGCTCAGTGAAACGCCCGCCATCCCCGCGGCAAGGAAGAAGACCGCAGCAGGCGAGACCAGCCACAACAGCCCCAGCAGCACCGGCAGGAACACCGCCGCAATATGGTTGATGGTAAAGGCCACCGCCGCTGTCGGCGCAATATCCGCCGGGTCCGCGATCTTCTGGAAATAGGTCTTGAGCGCCAGCGCCAGCCCGAAAAAGATGTGATCCAGCACATAAAGCACGGCAGCCACCATCACGCCCCAGCCCAGGTAATAGACACCGCCATAGCTGAGAAAGACGATGATCAGCCCGATATATTCGAACCCCAGCGTGCGGCGCTCACCGAAATAGCCGACCGCACGGCCCATCATCGGGGCGAGCACCATATTGGCAACAAGGTTCACCAGATAGAGCGTGGTGATCTGATGCACCTCATAGCCGAACCGTTCCACCATCATGAACCCGGCAAAAACCACAAAGATCTGCCGCCTTGCGCCCGCCATGAACTGCAACGCGTAATAGAGCCAGTAGCGGCGGCGCAGCACCATCTTCTTGATCTGCGGCGTGGGGGCTTCGAACTGCGGATAGGCCACCATGGCAAAGATCGCGATCAGCAGCGTCACCCCGCCCCCCGCGAGGTAGACGGCGTTATAGCTCAGATCCAGCGTCTCCCAGAGGGACATGATCGCCAGATAGGCCACCAGCGTCGCAAAGGAGCCCGCCGCCAGCAGCCAGCCCAGCATGCGCGGCGCATCCTCGATCTTCAGCCATTGCAGCTGCAGCGACTGGTTCACCGTCTCGTAATAATGAAACCCGATGGAGGACAGCATGGTGATCGTCAGGATGCCGCCCATGGAGGGGAACCAGGCCGTAACCGCTGTTGCAGCGCCCAGCAGGGCCAGCGACACCAGCCCCAGCACCTGTTCGCGCACGAAAATGATGATCGCGATCACCCCCACCGCGAGGAAACCCGGAATCTCGCGCACCGTGTGCAGCAGCCCGATGTCGGAGCCGTCGAAATCCGCGACCTCGATGACGAAGTTGTTCAGCAACGCCGACCAGGTGTTGAAGGCAATCGGCATCGCCAGCGCCATCAGAAACAGCAGGGCCACGGGTCGCCGCCAGAACGGCTGATGCTTGGCGTCTTCAAGGGTCACGAAATGCGTCATGCCAGCGCTAATACGCCTGCATCAGGCCAAAGACGAGGCCAAAAACGCACATCCGCCCTTCCCGAATGCACCGCTCCGCATTCTTTTTGGCCCCAAATATCCCTGCGCGACGCCTCCCGGCATGGAGCCTCGCCATGTCAGACCACACGGGACGGCGGGCGGGGCGGCTTGCGCGCAGCGCAACAGCGCTGCGCGACGTTCCGCGCCCATCAAAGCGATGTCTGCGCCGCGACGGGTCCGGAATTGCCGTACCAGACCGGCCCGTCGCCCGCGGCGTCGGTGCCCTGCACGGCCCAGACCAGAAGAGCGGCAAAAACCGCGCCGATCAGCAGGGCGACCGGGGCGGTCATCCGGACATGCATCTGTGAAGATTTGAAAGATTGTTCCTGAAGTGACATGGTAGACTCCTATGCTGTGTGAGCCATAGATAGGGAGCGCCAGCAAATCATTGAAATGAATGTTTATGCGGGATCACTTCACAAAAAGTGATGGATCGTCGCAGCGGTGACCGGGCAGGGTCAGTAGAAGCTCTGCGGATCGATATCCACTGCAAGGCGCAGCTCACCTTTCAGCTTCACCTGCGCCACCCATTGCGCAAGCGCCTCCTGCAGGGGCGCGGATTTTTCCGCCTTGACCAGCAGCCTGACGCGATGCCGACCGCGCACCCGGGCGATGGGTGCCGGGGCCGGGCCAAAGACCTGCGCACCGATGCGCCGCAGCGGCGCGTCGCGCTGCGCCAGCAGGTTGCCCGCATCAAACACCTGCGCCACATCCGGGCCGGACAGAATGATCCCCGCCATCCGGCCATAGGGCGGCACCCCGGCCTGGTGACGTTCCTTTGCCTCTGCCGACCAGAAAGCCTCTTCATCGCCCGCCAGGATTGCCCGGATCACCGGATGATCCGGCTGATAGGTCTGCAACAGCGCCGCCCCCGGTGCCTCCGCCCGGCCCGCCCGGCCTGCCACCTGGCGCATCAGCTGGAATGTCCGCTCTGCCGCCCGCAGGTCAGACCCCATCAGCCCCAGATCCGCGTCGATCACGCCAACAAGGGTGAGATTGGGAAAATTATGCCCCTTGGCCACCAGTTGCGTGCCGATGATGATGTCTGCCGCCCCCGCCGCAATGCCTGCGATCTCGGCCTTCAGCGCCCGCGCCGACCCGTACATGTCCGAGGACAGCACCGCCACCCGCGCATCGGGCCAAAGCGCCGTCGCCTCCTCGCCCAGCCTTTCGACCCCCGGCCCCACCGGGGCCAGCCGGCCTTCCGCCCCGCAGGAGGGGCAGGTTTCGGGCATGGGTTTGCTTTCACCGCATTGGTGACAGATCAGGCGCTTGAGGAACCGGTGCTCCACCATGCGCGCATCGCAATGGTCGCAGCCGATCTGATGCCCGCAGGCCCGGCACAGCGTGACCGGCGCATAGCCGCGGCGGTTGATGAAGAGCATTGCCTGTTCGCCCTTTTCCAGCCGCTTGTTCACCTCGTCCTGCAGTGTCGGTGACACCCAGCGGTCAGAGGGCAGCCCCTCGTCGCGCATGTCGATGGCCCCCATCTGCGGCATCACCGCAGGGCCGAAACGCGAGGTCAGTTCAAGACGCCGGTATTTGCCTGCTTCCACATTCGCCCAGGTCTCAAGCGAGGGTGTGGCGCTTGCCAGCACCACCTGGGCGCCGCAGATGGAGGCCCGCAGAACCGCCATGTCGCGCGCGTGGTACAGCACGCCGTCCTCCTGCTTGTAGGAGGTGTCATGTTCCTCATCCACGACGATCAGCCCGAGATTCTGAAACGGCAGAAACAGGGCCGACCGCGCCCCGATCACCAATTGTGCGTGTCCCTGTCCCACCATGCGCCAGATACGGCGGCGTTCGGTCATGGTGGCCCCCGAATGCCATTCAGCGGGCTTCGCGCCAAAACGTTCCTCGACCCGGTGCAGGAATTGCTCGGTCAGGGCGATCTCGGGCAGCAGCACCAGCGCCTGACGGCCCATGCGCAGGGTGGCAGCGACAGCTTCAAGATAGACTTCGGTCTTGCCCGAGCCGGTGACACCGCGCAGCAGGGTGGTGCCATAGCTCTGGCTGCGCACCGCCTCTGCCAGAACCTCTGCCCCGGCGGCCTGATCCGCGGTCAACGCCTTGCCCGGCAGTTCCGGGTCCAGCCGGGGAAAGGGCAGATCGCGGGGGCTTTCTTCCTCGGCCACGGCGCCCTGTGCCACCAGCCCCCTGACCACCGATGCGGTCACCCCGGCCATCTCGGCCAGTTCCTTGAGGGTAAAGGAAAGATCGCCATAATCCTGCAGGGTGGCCAGGACGCGGCGGCGGGCGTCGGTCATCCGCTCGGGCTCCGACACACCGCGTCGGTAGACCCTGCGCATCGACGGCGGGTCGCCCAGGCCCGGCGCACGGGTCGCAAGACGCAGCATCGCGGGCATTGGCGTCAGCGTATAGGCGGCGGCCCGCGCAAGGAAGCTGCGCATTTCCTCGCGCATCGGCGCGGCATCCAGAACCCGGATCACGGAGCGGATCTTTGACAGGTCATAATCGCCCTGCCCCGCCCCCCAGACCACGCCCAGCACCTTGCGCGGCCCCAGCGGCACCTCCACAAACGCGCCCCGGTGACAGCCCCCCTCGGGCGCGCGGTAATCCAGCGCCCGGCCCAAAGGCTGGGTCGTCAGCACCGCCACCAGGTCGCCTTGATCGAAGAATTCCGGACCGTCCACGGATGCCCCACCTTGGAAATTCACAATTGAAGGCTTTCAGCATCGCAGATCATGCGATAAAGCCAAGGCGACAGAGATAACCGTTAGCGCCACCATTCCAAGCGATAAGGACACCGAGATGAAATTTTTCGTAGACACCGCAGAGATTGACGCGATTGCCGAGCTGAACGACCTGGGCATGGTAGACGGCGTTACCACAAACCCCTCCCTGATCCTCAAGTCGGGCCGCGACATCATCGAGGTCACCCGCGAGATCTGCGCTCTGGTCACCGGCCCGGTCAGTGCCGAAGTGGTAGCCCTGGATGCGGAGACCATGATCGCCGAGGGCCGCAAGCTGGCCGAGATCGCGGACAACATCACCATCAAGCTGCCGCTGACATGGGACGGGCTGAAAGCCTGCAAGATCCTGTCCGGCGAGGGCCGCATGGTCAATGTGACACTGTGTTTCTCTGCCAACCAGGCGCTGCTGGCCGCCAAGGCCGGTGCGACCTTCATCTCGCCCTTCATCGGGCGGCTGGATGACATCCACATCGACGGCATGGACCTGATCCACGACATCCGCACGATCTATGACAACTACGGGTTCGAGACAAACATCCTCGCCGCCTCCATCCGGTCGGTGAACCACGTCCACGAATGTGCGCTGGCCGGCGCCGATGTGATGACAGCGCCGCCAGAGGTGATCAAGAAGCTGGCGATCCACCCGCTGACCGACAAGGGGCTTGAGCAGTTCACCAAGGATTGGGAAAAGACCGGCCAGAAAATCCTCTGACCCGGTTTCGGGGCGGCATGCCCGCCCCGCACCCCGAAGGGCACAATTTCGCAACGCCACGGGTTTTTGCCCCGGCAAGGCGAAAAAGGGGCGGCAATTGTCGGCCAGCGGTGCTATACCGGAGCAAATCAAGCAGAGACTGATATGAGCAGCAGCCCCAAGATTGACGACGCCCTGCGCGAGGCGATCATTTCGCAACCCGATGTGATACTCGACGACACCGATCTGATGCAGGCCCTGATCGCTGCCAATGAAAGGGCGATGGGCGGCAATATCGTCGATCTGCGCGGCATCGCGATGGAACGGCTGGAATCGCGGCTCGACCGGCTGGAGGACACGCACCGCAGCGTGATCGCCGCCGCCTATGAAAACCTGGCCGGGACCAACCAGATCCACCGTGCCATCCTGCGGATGCTCGACCCGGTCGAATTCGAGCCCTTCCTGCGCGATCTGGGCGGCGAAGTGGCTGATATCCTGCGCGTCGATGCGGTAAAGCTGGTTCTTGAATCGGTTCAGAACGACAATGACCCGGCGGTACAGCGGCTGGGTGATGTGCTGAGCGTGGCAGAACCGGGCTTTATCGACAGCTACCTGACCCATGGCCGCGGCGGCGCGCCCCGCCAGGTGACCTTGCGTGGCGTACAGGACGGGGCGCATCAGATCTATGGCGAGAAATCCGACTGGATCCGGTCCGAAGCCTGCCTGAAGCTCGATTTCGGCGCGGGCCGCCTGCCCGGCCTGCTGGTTCTGGGGGCGGAGGATCCGCATATGTTCGGCCCCCAGCAGGGCACCGACCTGCTGACCTTCTTTACCGGTGTGTTCGAGCGCGCGATGCGCCGCTGGCTGTCTTGAAGCGCGGCGACACAGCAGCACAGACCGGGCTGATCAGCCCCGCCGCGCGCGATGCGCTGGCCACATGGCTGGACCAGCAGCGCGCCTTGAAAGGGGCGGCAGAGAATACGCTGACCGCCTATCAGGGCGATGTCGCGGATTTCCTGGCCTTCATGACCGCCCATAAGGCGGCACCGCAGGGCCTGGGCGCCTTGGCACAGATCACGATTTCGGACATGCGGTCCTGGATGGCCCGCACACGCGGCCCCGGCGTCGGCCCCCGCTCCATGGCGCGCAAGCTGTCCGCGGTGAAAGCCTTTTACCGCTGGCTGGCAGAACGCGAAGGCTTTGAACCCACAGCGGTCCTGACCACCCGCGCGCCGAAGTTTTCCAGGAAACTGCCCCGCCCGCTGGCGGTGGATGCCGCGCGTGCGATGATCGACTGTGTCGAACTGCAATCGCGTCACCCCTGGGTTGCAACCCGCGACGTCGCGGTGCTGACCCTGCTTTGGGGCTGCGGTCTGCGGATATCCGAGGCGCTTGGCCTCAGGGGCGCGGATGCCCCCCTGCCCGAGGCGCTGCGCATTTCCGGCAAGGGCGGCAAGGAACGCGTGGTTCCGGTTCTGCCTGCCGCCCGCGAGGCGGTCGGTGCCTATCTGCGCGCCTGCCCCTTCCCGCAGGAGGCCGATGGCCCGCTGTTTCGCGCCGTGCGTGGGGGGCCCCTGGGGCCGCGCGCGATTTCGCAGGTGATGGCGGATGCGCGCATGCAGCTTGGCCTGCCTGCGACCGCGACACCCCATGCAATGCGCCACAGCTTTGCCACCCATCTGCTGGACGCGGGCGGCGATCTGCGCGCGATCCAGGAATTGCTGGGCCATGCCTCGCTTTCCACCACCCAGGCCTATACGGCGGTCGACACGGCGCGGTTGATGGAGGTCTACAACCGGGCGCATCCCAAGGCGGGATGAGATTGCGTTTTCTTCAAAGAAAACCGGCCGGAGTTTTCGAAAACTCCGTCGTCATATCAAGCCCCTGAAGTCCGCATGAACCGCCGATTTCTTCAAAGAAATCGAACCGGAATTTTCGAAAATTCCGACTTTGTGACTTTCCCTACACCTCAAGGTTCGGAAAACATGCGTTTTCTTCAACGAAAACGGACCGGAGTTTTCGAAAACTCCGCCGTCATATCAAGCCCCGGAAAACCGCGTGAACCGCCGATTTCTTCAAAGAAATCGAACCGGAATTTTCGAAAATTCCGTCAGGATACCTACCTGCGCATCCCGTCCACAAAATCCTGAGCGGCGGCTGAGGGGTCCTGCTCCCCGGCGGCAACGGCGTCGCTCAGCGCGGTGAGCCGCGCCTGTGTTTCGGCTTCGGACAATTGCGCCAGCAAGCGCTGCTTCACGTCCTCCAGAAACCAGTAACGCGCCTGCGCGGCACGGGTCCGGTCCCAGAATCCGTTTTCTCGCCGCCAGTCTGACAGGTCTTCAAGCGCCCGCCATGCCTGATCCAGCCCGTTCTCCTCCAGCGCGGAAACCGTCATCGCACAGGGATAGCCCGCCGGGTCCTGCGGACGCTTGCGCAGCAGGCGCAGCGCGCCCGCGTAATCGGCGCAGGTGCGGGTGGCCGCCGCCTTCAGTTCCCCATCGGCCTTGTTGATCAGGATCACATCCGCCACTTCCATGATGCCCCGTTTGACGCCCTGCAATTCGTCCCCGCCCGCCGGCGCCAGCAGCAGCACGAAAAGGTCGGACATCTCTGCCACCACGGTTTCGGACTGGCCGACACCCACGGTTTCGATCAGCACCACGTCAAAACCCGCCGCCTCGCACAGGCGCACGGCCTCGCGGGTGCGCCGCGCCACGCCGCCCAGGTGGGTCTGGCTGGGCGAGGGCCGGATGAAGGCATTGGGATCGCGGCTGAGCTGATCCATCCGGGTCTTGTCGCCCAGGATCGACCCGCCGGAGCGGGAGGAGGACGGATCGACCGCCAGCACCGCCACCCGCTTGCCCATGCCGGTCAGCATCATGCCAAAGCTTTCGATGAAGGTCGATTTGCCCACGCCCGGGGTGCCGGACAGACCGATGCGCAGCGCCTGACCCTCCTGCGGCAGGGCAGCCAGCAATTCGGCGGCGGCGGCGCGGTGATCGGCGCGGCCCGATTCCACCAGCGTGATCGCACGCGCGAGCGCCCGGCGCTCCTGTGCGCGGATGCGGCTGGCAAGGTCCTTGATATCCATGGCGCATCTTTTGCGGGACAGCGCAAAAATGTCCAGCCCTGGCCCTTGGCGCGCCAGGCGGTTTGCCGGATAAGACGACATGTCCTTTACCCTGCCCATCGACGCGGTCCTGCCGCAGGCCATCGCCGCCCTGCGCGAAACCGGCCGTCTGGTGCTGCAGGCTACGCCCGGCGCGGGCAAGACCACGCGCGTCCCCCTGGCGATGCTCGACGCAGCGCTGACAAAGGGCAAGATCCTGATGCTGGAGCCGCGCCGCCTTGCCGCGCGGGCCGCAGCAGAACGCATGGCCGCCACCCTGGGCGAAGAGGTCGGCCAGACGGTCGGCTACCGCGTGCGCGGGGCTTCGGCGGTTGGCAGGACGACCCGGATCGAGGTGGTGACCGAAGGCATCCTCACCCGGATGTTGCAGGCAGAGCCGGATCTGCCCGGCGTGGGTGCCGTGATCTTTGACGAATTCCACGAACGTTCGCTCAATGCGGACCTCGGTCTGGCGCTTTGTCTGGAGGTGGCGGAGGCGCTGCGCGACGACCTGCTGCTGGTGGCCATGTCCGCCACGCTGGACGCGGCCCCGGTGGCCGATCTGATGGCCGCACCTGTGGTCACCTCACAGGGGCGCAGCTTTCCGGTCACCCCGTATTGGCTGGACAAACCCTTTGGCAACAAACGTCTCGAACAGGCGACCGCAGATCTTGTGCTGCAGGCCCTGGCCGAGGCGGAGGGATCGGCGCTGGTGTTCCTGCCCGGTGAGGGCGAGATCCGCAAGGTCGAGGCGATCCTGCGCGATCAGCTGCCCAAGGGGTTCACCATTGCCCCGCTTTTTGGCGCGATGGACTTCAAGGCCCAGCGCGCCGCCATCGCCCCCGCCCCGTCGGGCCGCAAGGTGGTGCTTGCCACCTCCATCGCGGAAACCTCCCTGACCATCGAGGGGATCACCATCGTCGTGGATGCGGGCCGGGCGCGCCGGGCGCGCTTTGACCCCGCCTCCGGCATGTCGCGGCTGATCACCGAAAGGGTCACCCGGGCCGAGGCCGCGCAACGCGCGGGCCGGGCGGGCCGGATGGCGCCCGGGGTGGCCTACAAGCTTTGGACGAAGGGGGAGGAGGGTGCATTGGCCGCCTATCCGCCCGCAGAGATCGAGGCCGGAGACCTGACAGGTTTCGCGCTGGAACTGGCGCTTTGGGGTGGTCAGGCCGAAGAGATGCGCTTTGTCACGCCCCCGCATGAGGGCCGTCTGGCCGAGGCGCGGCGCGTTCTGCAGATGCTGGAAGCGCTGGATGCGCAGGGCAGGATCACCGATCACGGCCGGGCGCTGGCGCGCCTGCCGCTGCACCCCCGCCTTGCGCATATGGTGGCACGGGGCGGCGCGCGGGCACCGATGCTTGCGGCCCTGCTGGCAGAGCGTGATCCGCTGCGCGGCACCGGCGTGGACCTGATGCTGCGCATTCAGGCCATCCTACGCGGCAACCCGCAGGCCCATGCGGCAACGGTGGCGCGCATCCGGCAGGAGGCCAAACGCCTCGCCAGAGGCCAGACGGCGCAGGGCCCCGAGGATATCGCAGTGCTGGCGGCGCTGGCCTATCCCGACCGTGTCGGCCTGCGCAGGCCCGGCGACGCGCCGCGCTATGTCCTGTCGGGCGGCAAGGGCGCCATGCTGCCACAGGGTGACGCGATGGCCCAGGCGCGGCTGATTGTGGCCACCGATCTGGACGGCGATCCGCGCGAGGCGCGCATCCGGCAGGCCGCGCGGCTGGAAGAGGCCGATCTGCGCGCGACATTCGAGGGTCAGATTACCTGGAAAGACGTCTGCATCTGGTCGCGGCGTGACAACCGGGTGCTGACCCGTCAGCAGGAAACATTCGGTGCATTGGTCCTGCAGGACCGCAACTGGACCGATGCGCCGGAAGATCAGGTGGCGCTGGCGATGCTGGAGGGTGTGCGGCAGCTGGGACTGCTGCCCGGTGCCGCGGCCCGGCGCTTTCTGGCCCGTGCAAGGCTGATGCCCCCGCCCTTCCCCGATTTTTCCGAAACCCATCTGATGGCAATCCTGGAGGACTGGCTGCTGCCGCATCTGGCCGGGCTGCGCAGCGCCGGGGACTGGAAAGGGTTCGACCTGCTGCCCGCCCTTCGGGCACGGCTTGACTGGGACCAGCAGCAGGCGCTGGACCGCGCCGCCCCGGCACATTTCGAAACGCCGCTGGGCCGCCGCATCCCCATCGACTATGACGGCGCGCAGCCCGCGATTGCACTGCGCCTGCAAGAGGTCTTTGGCGTCACGCGACACCCGATGGTGGCGGGACAGCCGGTGCAGATGACTTTGCTCTCCCCCGCCCAGCGTCCGGTTCAGGTGACAACGGACCTGCCGGGGTTCTGGGCCTCGTCCTATGCGGATGTGCGCAAGGACATGCGGGGGCAATACCCCAAGCACCCCTGGCCGGAGGACCCGACGCAGGCGGACCCCACGTTGCGCGCCAAACCGCGCACAAAATAGTAGAAATGCGCCAAGCCGCGCTTGAAGAGAGAATACGCGCATGCGGCGCGGTTCCCGGGGACCTGCCCCGAACCCCCGAATATTCTTGGCAAAAGAACCCCGGGGTCAGTCGTTGTCGGTGAGGCCCGCACCCGCACCACCGATGCGCGAGGCTTCGCTTTCAGGGACGAGGATGCGCGCAGCCAGGTGGTTGAGAAAAGTGAACAGGTCTTCCGACATAGTGATCCGGGATATTGCCGGTCCGGGCGATGCAGATTTGCGATCGACGGTGATCTGCATCAGCGGCCCTTCGGGGCGCAGCGTGGTTAGGAAAGTCTGCGCCTCGGCGTAGCTTTGCACCAGTGCCGTGTCCACATCCGGGGGCAACGGGGTATCGCTGCATTCTTCGGTCAGAACACGGATAAAGACCAAAGGCAGGGTCAGGATAGGCCCCCGTGGCAAGGCCTCAAGCGCGGCAGTCAAGGTGCCCTCCGCCCGCTCCGCCGCAAGGTGGAACATCGCCGCGCGGCCAAAGGCGGCGGCCTGTGCCGGTGGTGCCCCCGCCCCGCGCGCGGCCCGGTCGGCCAGGCTCATCACCTCATTGACGGAGAGCTTCATGAGGCAAAGACCGGCAGCCACCAATCGTCTGCCCCCGGCCCCAGTTCATCCGCCAGCGGCGCGCCCTGGCACAGGGTGATCCGGGTCCATCGGTCCGATTTGGGGTCGAACTTGGCCGCGCCAAAGAACGCCAGTTTGCAGCGCAACATGTCGATGGGCAGGCAGTCTTCGGCAATCAGGTTGTCGCGGATTTCTCCATAGGGGTAGCGCCCGGCCATGGCCACACGCTCTGCCGCCAGCGCGTGATCCGGATGGCGGGACAGGAAGTCACTCAGCAGCGCATTTTCCCCTTCGAGATCCTGGTAGAGCGCCTTGACCCGGCGGCCGATGTCCAGCGGGGTTTCCTGCTCGGCGCCCTCTTCGGCAAAACGCCGCCCGAGGCGGGGTTCCTGCTTGGCCGCTGAGACGTACCAGAACTGGCCGCAGGCCTCTGGCGCATCGTAGTCGGGCGCCAGCGCCCAGCGGAAATCGCTCGTGATCCGCGCGCGCAGTTCAACGGTGTCCGGGAGTGGCGCGCAAAGCGG
The DNA here is from genome assembly GCF_027213915.1 of Sulfitobacter sp. G21635-S1. Lineage (NCBI taxonomy): Bacteria > Pseudomonadati > Pseudomonadota > Alphaproteobacteria > Rhodobacterales > Roseobacteraceae > Sulfitobacter > Sulfitobacter sp. G21635-S1. The sequence goes on along the minus strand of NZ_JAPWGV010000038.1, from coordinate 8,627 downwards.
GCCAAAGGGATCGCCCATGGTTGCGGCCAGATCGTCCACCAGATCGCCGAAGGGTTCGAGGATCAGCCCGGCCATCAATTCCTGTACATCCAGGCTTGCCGCCTTGACCCGGTGCATGGCCGCATCAAGGGGGCGCAAGCCGGAAAGATCGAGCGCGTTGCACGCCGTTTCCCAATCGCCGCGCAACGCAACGATACGGGCCTGATGCGCGGGGTCAGGCACCTGCCATTCGCGCAGATGCGCGGCGGCGCGGGCGGCAAGCAAGTGCAACCTGTCCTGTTGCGCAGATGTCAGCCGCGGCAAGGCCCGCACACGGGCCAGCGCGGTTTCGCGCGCCTGCATCCAGTTGTTCAGAAGCACCGGATGGGTGACCAGAAAGGGGGCCATGCCCAGCCCGGTCGCATTGCCGATGCCAAGGTGGCGTTTCAGGGCACGGTCGAGCCTGCCGCCGCCCACATGTTCCGCCAGGTCATGGGTGAAGTGCCGGATCAGCCAGACGGTCAGCATCTCTGCGGCAAAGGGCCCTTCCAGCCCCGGCCGCTGGGCAATCAGGTGACGGTCGGCGATGCCGAACTTGCCATTGCCGTAAACGGCAGTCGTGCGCATCAGGTAACCCACATTGCGGATCATCTCCGGATCCGGCTGGCGGCCCTCCTGCAGGGCCTGCGTGACATGGGCAAAAAGCCGCAGGGATTTGTTCGCGCGGCTCAGGATCAGATCGCGTTCGGTAAACCGCGCCGCCTCCTGCCTGGGTGCGCTGGCAATGATGCGGTCAATCTCTGCCGCCTCCGGGATGCCGTCGTAAAGCACAAAGGCGCTGTCCCAGGCGGTGGCGATGACCCGGTCGGTCCGCTGGTCGGCTGGCAGATCGGAGGAGACGGCGACCAGCGCATACTCATGGCCGCCAAGGCGCAGGCTATAGACGGCATGGCCAAAACCGCCTGCGTCCATCTGCCAGACCGCGCGGGTGACAGTGACCTTTTCGGCAGCAAGACGGCGGATCAGACTGCGCAGGAAACTCAGCCGCGTGGGGAACATCGACCCCATGCGCGCCAGCCGCATCACCTCTTCCGGGGGGCGCAGCGCGGTCTGCGGTGGCTGAGCCTCGTCCCTCATGAAGGGCCAAAGCCCTGGGCGTAGAACCTGTGCCAGTTGCCGCCCATGATGCCGTCGACCTCTGCCGCGCTCAACCCTGTCGCGGTCAGACCCCGGCGGATGTTGCCGAAATCGCGGTTGTCCCTGAACCAATCGGGCATTGGCGGGAAACCGGCGTTGGCGGCCGATCCTTCGCCAAAGTCCATCGCCTTGGTCCAGCGGCCCACGCGCATCCATTCGACGACGCTGTCGGGCTGGTCCTGGCACAGGTCCGTGCCGATGCCGAGGTTCTGCGCGCCATAGCGCGCGGCGGCTTCGGCGATCATCTGGCAAAAGCTGTCGAGACTGCAGTCCGATCCACCCTTCAGGTGATGCGGATAGACCGAAAAGCCCAGCATCCCCCCTGCCCCGGTCAGAGCCTTAAGCACCCTGTCGGATTTGTTGCGCAGGGCGGGATGCCACCAATGCGGGTTGGCATGGGTGATCGCGATGGGACGGGTGGAATGGTCAATCGCCTCAAGCGTGGAGCGTTCGGCGGAATGGGACATGTCGATCACCATGCCGATGCGGTTCATCTCTGCCACCACGGCGCGGCCCATCCGGGTGAGGCCGGTGTCGTCGTCCTCATAGCAGCCCGTCGCCAGCAGGGACTGGTTGTTATAGCTCAGCTGCATGAAGCGGATGCCCAGCTGGTGGCAGATTTCCACCAGGCCGATGTCATCCTCTATCGGGCTGGGGTTCTGGAACCCGAAAAAGACCGCAGTGCGCCCGCTCTCCTGCGCATGGATCACATCCGCAGCCGTGGTCCCCTTGAAGATCAGGTCCGCATGATCCTCGAACCAGCGGTTCCAGCGTTCAAGGTTCAGCACCATCTCGCGAAAACTCTCGTGGTAGGCGATGGTCACATGGACCGCATCCACCCCGCCTGCGCGCATCTGCTCAAAGATGGCAGGCGAGAAATTCGCGTATTGCAGGTTGTCGATCAACGGTGCCTTCATACCGGCAGCATGGCGGGGGTGCTGCGGTTTCTCAATGAAAAACTGGGCCTTGCCCGCCCCGCTGTCAGCCGCGCGGCGCGCGCAATTCGGCAGCCGCCAGGATCAGCAGACCGCCAGCAATCGCCCAGTTCTTCACGAAGATCGACATCTGCCAGGGGTCGTCCGGCAGAAAATGGAAAATGCTCGTCACCATGCAGTAGCCGGCCAGGATCAATGCCGTCGGCACCAGAAAGAACCCCGTCACCAGAAAGACCGCGCCAAACAAATTCAGCGCCACGGCGGGCCAGATCAGGAATTCAACCCAATGGTGTGCCGCGAGCATTTGCCGGACGATTTCCGGCGCATAGATCTTTTGGGCGGCACCCGTCACGAATAGTGCCGCAATGCAAAAGCGCCCCATCAGGACAAGGGCATCGGCGCCCATCACGCGGCGGTGAGAAAGATGTGGCTGAGCTGTGTCCATGACCTCCTCGGAAAAAATGTCGGGCTGACGCCTAAAGCTGCCAGCCCGGCATTACTCGTCACTGCGCAGGAAACATCTGCGGACTTGTTACATCACATAACCGGGCAAACACATTGCAACCCGGTCTGAACCGCGCTGAAACCAGAGTGTGACCTCCGTCTTACGTGGTCCTTGAAACAGACACGTTGCGGTTTCCAACAAGTTGCAAAAAAATTTAAATTTGATGAATTTTTGGGAAATCTCCCCGATGTCCTTGGTTTTTTTGGCGCGTTCTGGCTGGGACACGCGCCCTGGATACGGCGGGCAGCCCGGCAGCACCATTGCCGCTGATGGACAGAGACATTGTTCCTGCCCCTTCGCAGGCGGTACGGCAAAGGTCCGTCAAACCCAAGCGGTGGCTGTCAACAAGTGACTGCTAGATTTCCTCGACCGTACCAACAGCGCGGATTTCGCCTGTCGGTGCCCCCTCGGGCGCGCCGCCGGGCGGTTCGTCGGAAATTGCCAGGGTCAGGTTATCAATCTGCGCCGCAATTTCCGGCGGCAGTTTCAGATGGGTCGCATCATCCGGCACGAGCCCCAGCGAGACCGGCGCGGCATCGGGCAGCAAAGCCCAGAGTTCCAGCACACGCCCTGATGGCGGGGCACCGGCCGTTCGGGTCACGGCGATACCGCCACGGGACGGATCAAGCACGGCATAGACCTGCAGATCGTCGATTGTTCCGGTCAGCTGAGTGCCATAGATCGGGCCGGCAATCGTCGGGGCATCAGGCCGCAGCATCGGCATCGCAAGGACTGCCAGCATCGCCAGCGAGGCGAAGGTAAGCCCCTGCCAGACCCAGAGCCGCTGCATGAAAGGCACGCGGATATTGGGGAACAGCGACTTGATCAGCGCCTTTTTGACCCGCGCGGGCGGCGCCACCGGCGCAATGGCATCGGTCATCGCGACCAGGCGTTCCTGCCATGCGGCCACAGCGCCGGCAAACAGGCTGTCACGGCGCGCGCGGTCACGGGCCTCCGTCAGATTCTCACCTTCGGAAAGTCCGAGCGCATATTCAGCGGCCAGAAATTCGCTTTCCTCTTCCGGTGTTGGGGGTGGCAGATCTGTCATTGGCTCATGCACTCCCTGAGGGAGATCAGCCCGCGTCTGAGCCAGGTCCGCATGGTATTGAGCGGTACTTTGAACCTTTCGGCCAGATCGGCATAGGTTTCACCGTCAAGATAGGCACCACGGATGGCCGCGCCCCGGTCGGCGTCAAGCGCATCGAGGCAACCGGTCAGCTTGCTGGCCTCGGAAGCGGCAATGGCGGATTGTTCGGGCGAAGGGCCACTCGCAACAAGCTCCATACCCGGCGTATCAATGTCCTGATGACCCTTCTTGCGCGCGCGCAGACGGTCAATCGAGGTGTTCCGTGCGATGGTGATCAACCATGTCATCGGCGACAGGCCATTCGCCTGATAGCGATCGGCGTTGTTCCAGATTTTGACAAAAGTATCCTGCATGGCGTCCTCTGCTGCGGCGCGTTTGTTCAACACACGCAGGCACACACCAAAAAGTTTCGCACTGACACGATCGTAAAGTTCTTCAAAGGCTGCACGATCCTTGAGGGCCACCCGTGCGATCAGGCGCTCTATCTCTTCGCGGTCCATACTCTAAATCGGTCTCCGCCCAGCGACATACTTCAGACGCGCGGAAACCACTTCCCGCACCAGGGGTAACTTGAGGCTCTTGGCCGGTAAGTCAAACAGGCATTCGGCAATTGTTGCCCCCGGCCCTGCCTAATCCGCCCCTTCGCAGGCCGATAAGGACCCGCAAATCGCGCTGTCCGTCTTTTGGTGTTTCACAGAAGTTTACCCGGCAGTGCATTCTGCGGTACGCGGGATCAGGACGGTCAATCGAATCGGGAATGCGACTATGGGTGCTGCTGCACAATCCTCTTACGATGTTGTCATTATCGGCGGCGCCATGCACGGATCGGCGCTGGCCTGGTGGCTGACCCGCACGGCGGGTTTTGACGGCAGCGTTCTGGTGGTCGAACGCGACCCCAGCTATGAATTTGCCTCGACCAGCCATACGAATTCCTGCATCCGGCAGCAATTCACCAACGAGGCCAACATCCGCGTGTCACAGTTCGGCGCGGAATTCATCAAGAATTTCCGTGACTTCATGGGCGGTGATCCGGATGTGCCGAACCTGACCCTGCAAAGTTTCGGATATCTCTATCTGGCCGATACACCCGAATTCGCCACCGCCCTGCATCAGGCCCAGCAGGTGCAGACAGCACTGGGGGCGCAGACCCGCCACATGACGCGCGACGAGATCGCCGCTGCCTATCCTTTCTACGCCCTCGACGACATCATCGCAGGCAACCACAATACCGTGGACGAAGGCTATTTCGACGGCGGCACCATGTTTGACTGGTTCAAGCGCATGGCCCGCCGTGCCGGGGTCGAATACATCCACGATGAAGTGACCGCGATGACCCTGAACGACAGCAGGACAGCGGTGCAGAGCGTCACCCTCAAATCAGGCGATACGCTGTCTTGCGGGACCGTGGTCAATGCCTCGGGCCCCCGGGCGCTTGCCACCGCCCGGATGGCGGGGCTGGACCTGCCGGTGTACCCGCGCAAGCGCTATTCCTTTGTCTTTGACGCCGCCCATCCGCTGGACCGGGATCTGCCGCTGACCATCGACCCCTCGGGGGTCCATGTGCGCTCCGAAGGGAAATACTATCTTGCCGGTTGCCCCCCGGATGACGACCCGGATGTGGCTTACGACGATTTCGGCTTTGACCACAGCCTGTGGGAAAACAAGGTCTGGCCCGCCATCGCCACCCGTGTGCCCGCCTTTGAAGAGGTCAAGGTTATCAACGAATGGGTCGGCCATTATGCCTACAACACCTTCGATCAGAACGCGATTGTCGGGCCGCACCCCGAGGTGGCAAACTTCATCTTCGTGAACGGTTTTTCCGGCCATGGCCTGCAACAGGCCCCCGCCATCGGGCGGGGTGTGGCAGAATGGATCACCTACCACGAATTCCGCACCATCGACCTGACCGCCTTTGCCTTTGACCGCATAGGCGCGCAGAAATCATTCCTCGAAAAAGCGATAATCTGACGATCGCCGCTTTGACCAAAGAAAGGCCAATACCATGAAATTCAAGAAACTTGTGCTGACGGGGGCTGCGGGACGGCTGGGGTCATATCTGCGCGAGCCGCTGTCGAAAATGTGCGACGAACTGCTCAGCACCGACATCGCCGAGGAGATCGGAACGCTTTATCCCGGTGAAAGCTATGCCCGCGCGGACCTGGCAAAGTTCGATGAAATCCACCCGCTGCTGGAAGGTGCCGACATGGTGGTGCATTTCGGCGCCATCGTGGATGAGAAACCCTTCGAGGAACTGCTGGGTCCGAACTTCATCGGATCCTACAATATCTGGGAAGCGGGCTATCAGCATGGCGTGCGCCGGATCGTCTATGCCTCGTCCATCCATGCGGTGGGCATGCACAAGAAGCGCGATTTCATCGGCACCGATGCGCCGCACCGGCCCGATACCTTTTACGGCCTTGCCAAATGCTTCACCGAAGACCTGGGTTCCATGTACTGGGACAAGCGCCAGATGGAGAGCGTGCATCTGCGCATCCTGTCCGCCGCACAGGTCAACAACGCGCGCGCGCTGGGGTCCTGGCTGTCCTATGACGATCTGATCCACCTGGTGACACGGGCCATCGACACGCCTTCTGTCGGCTTTACCGTGATCTACGGCGTGTCCAACAACGACCGCGCGCCGGTGGACAACGCAAAAGCCGCCTTCCTGGGCTACCGGCCCAAGGACAATGCAGAGCAATTTGCCGAGGCCGTTCTGGCCGACACCCCTGCCGCCGATGTGACCGATCCGGCCGAAATGCTGCAGGGCGGGCCCTTTGCAGCCGTCGATCTGGGCCAGAGTGGTCTTGCGCAGATGACCATCGTGGACGACCGGAAAAAAACCTGACCCCCCGGCGGATGCATCGGCCCGATGCATCCGCCGCACCAAAAACCTGCGGTAAAGGAAACAGTCCACTAATTTTATTGGCATTTTTTCTCAAGTTGCCAAAATTACGCCACACTTCCCCGTAAAATTGATAGTTAGCCCCTGTGCAAACTGCGCTGATGTCAATTGTGGTGGAGAAACCGATGAGAATTCTGGCAGTGGATGACGACCTGATCATCTTGGAACTGCTGACGCAGTTCGTTCAGGCTGTGGGTGACCATGAGTTGGTTACGGCGGAATCGGGCAGCGAAGCGCTGGATCTCCTGCGTGCCGAAGCGAAGGGGACTTTCGACTGTTTCATGCTCGACATCCAGATGCCGAACATGGACGGGATCGAACTGACCCGCCGCATCCGCATGATGTCGCGCTATGCCGAAACGCCGGTTCTGATGCTGACCGCGATGGCGGACAAACGCTATATCGACGGCGCCTTCGCTGCGGGGGCCACCGACTATGTGACCAAGCCCTTCGAAGTGGCCGAGCTGAAGGCCCGTCTGGGTCTGGTCGCCGGCATGATCGAAGGACGCCGGGCGCGCACCCGCAAGATCTTTGCCGCAAGCGCTGTCGGGGCACAGTCAGGCTCCGCCACGATCGAGCTGCACGAACCGATTTCCATCCATGACGTCGACAACGTCATCGAATACGTGGCGATGGAAAACTATGTCCAGCAGTTGACCCGCAGTTCGCTGTTCGGGTCGTCGACCTTTGCCTTCACCATGCGCGAGATCGAGCAATATCACGCGGCGATGAGCCCGTTCGAGTTCTACAGCCTGATCTCCGACATGGCCGAGATCATCTCGGACACGCTGCAGGGGCACCAGTTCCTGATGTCCTACGCAGGCAGCGGAACCTTCGTCTGCATCACGGAAAGCGGCTGGCGCCCCGATATGGGCAGGCTTGTCGACGCGGTGAACCTGTCGCTGGCGCGCACGGAACTTTACAACAACGCAGGCGAGCGGCTGCATCCCCGGGTCTCGGGCGGCGACGTCGTCCGCCTGATCTGGAAAAGCGGCGCCGCGGTCATGGATGCGCTGGCAACGGCACATGCGACCGCCGAGGCCGCCAGCGCGGCCCATGGCAAGTCGCAGACCGACTATTGGAATATGGGACAGATCGCATGAAAGACATGGTAGATGAACTTCCCGGTCTGGCCAAGGTAAGGACACGGTTTCTGGAAATGCTGGTGGACCGTCAGGCCCTTATTGCGGAACACGCCCTGAGCGCCTGGGAAGGCGAGACCCTGGATGACATCAACGGCAACCTGGAAGCGGCAAAAGCCATCCTGCACCAGATTGCGGGAACGGCCGGTTCACTCGGATTCACCGATCTTGGGGTTGCTGCGCGCGCCTGCGAGGGCGAAGTCATTGCACATCTCGAAGGCCCGGATGCCGATCTGGCGATTTGCCCTGGGGAAATCATCTATCACATGGATCTCTTCGTGAAGCAGTGCGAAGAAACGCTGAGCACGCTGACCTGATCCCCATCCGGCCCCTGATCCCCATCCGGCCGGGGCCAGATCCCGAAACAACATCCCTCCCTCCCCGGCTGCAACTGCGTCCGGGGCTTTTTCTTGCCCTTTGTCTTTTCCCGGTGGTTACTTGCGGATCGCGCTCTTGATCTGGTCGGCCAGCGACATCGGGTCGAAGGGCTTGCTGATCACATCGGCCGCGCCGACATTGCGCAGTTCCTCAATCTCGGCGTGCTGGGCGCGGGCGGTCATGAAGATCGCCGGCACATTGGCCAGATGCGGCAGCTTGCGCATTTCCTCAAGCGTCTGACGCCCGGTCATGCCCGGCATCATCATATCGAGCAGAATGACGTCAGGGGTATAATCCTGCACCCGTGCCAGAGCTTCCTCGCCGCACTCGCACTGGATCACATCGAAATCCCCTGCAAGGTCCAAAGACATCTTGGCGATTTCACGAATGTCCGCATCGTCTTCTACATGAATAAGTTTAAGCATTAGGCTCTGGACCCATTGATTTCTGCATAGCGGCATGATTCACGGTTCAAAAACGAGCGGTGAACATGTCTGATCTA
>NZ_JAPWGV010000037.1:0-45214 GCF_027213915.1 Sulfitobacter sp. G21635-S1 | reverse complement strand
GCGCGGGCATAGGTGTTGAGCGCGACGCTCTCCTGCACATCTTCCGTTTCGGAAATCCGTTCGACGATATCCGCAATGCGCAGGGTGGCCTGCCTGATCGCCGCAGGGGAATTGTTGCCATAGAAGGCGGCGCCATGCCCGGTAATGGAAAGGTTCGCATTGGCCAGCAGAGCAGGGTCGATCGTGCCAAGCGCTTCGATCCCGCCGATACGGCTTAGATAGAGATTGTAGCGTTCAGGGATGACCGACACGTAGTGCTGTGTCTCGCGGAAGGGGGGCACGCCGCCATACTCGAAAACCCGGCCGGGTCCGGCGTTATAGGCCGCGAGGGCGTTGATGATGTTGCCATCGAATGTGCTGAGCTGGGTCGCGAGATAGCGCGCGCCGCCATGCACCTGCAGATAGGGGCTGTCATAGTATTCCGGGTTGATGCCCAGATCGCTGGCGGTGCCCGGCATGATCTGGGTGAGGCCATAGGCGCCGACGGGAGACCGTGCCCCAATCGTAAACCGGCTTTCCTGCCAGATCAGCGCCTGTAGAAGCGCTCGCCACTGGACGGGGGAGAGGCCTGCGCGGCCAACACCCGCAAAGCCGCTGGTTTCCTGGGCGACGCGGATGATGAGCTGCTCGATGTTATCGGCGGCGTCGCCGAACATCTGCACACCGCCGGGATTGGGGTCGATGTCGGCATTGCCATAGGCCGCCTCGACTGACCGGGCCGGATCCCCGCTGCCGCTTTCCAGCCCCGAGACCATGGCAGGCAGGCCCTGACCGCCGAAGCTGGTCTGGGCATCGAGGATGCGTTGCAGGGTTTCCAGCTGCTCCCGTTCGATCTCGGCAATGAGCTCGCGTACGGCGAGCTTATCGGCCTGCAGGGCCAAGTCGGCCTCGCGATCGCCTGTTTCGACGATATCACGCGCGGTCAGCCCACTGTCATTGGTCGGCACGCCTTGAGACAAGGCGAGACCGGGCAGCAGGCAAAACGCGAGGATATGAGGCAGGCTAGACGTCAATGCCGCCCTCCGGGGTGCCGAGAGGCGTGAAGGTGCAATCAGGCGCGACGGGTGCCGTTGACGCGAGGAATGTGAAGCAGTTCGCCTGCGGCTCCCGGTACTGGGTGCAGGAGGCCAAAGCGCCGAGCGCAGCCAAAGCGATAAGAATACGGATCATGAAAGCCTCCAGAAGTCCGGGCGGTCGCGGTAATCGGCGCCGACGAGCGCCTCGCCCTTTTCCATGCCGCCAAGGATGGTGAGATTGGGCCCAAGGGCGCTCAGATCGGCATCGACGACGATCGAGCCCTGATCGTCACGGATGAGCGCCAAGCGGCTGTTGCTGCCCGTGTTGAGAAGGACATCGAGCTCCTTCTCCGTGAGGTTCAGCATGGCGTAGTCCGCTGGCTGCGCGCGGATATTGGGGAGCAGGATCTGCGTCGGCACCGCCTCGATGATGGTCTTGCCGGTCCGGGTGCGCTCGAGCTGGCTTGCGTATTGCGTCATCATCACCGCGACCGTGTTCTGTTTGCGCGCTGTCACCAGCCAGTTCGACAGCCGCTCGGCGAAATACGCGTTATCGAGGGCCTTCCAGGCCTCGTCGATCACGATGATGGTGGGGCGGCGGTCCTCGATTTCGCGCTCGACCCGGCGGAAGAGATAGGAGAGGACCGCCATCCGTTCCTTGTCGGCCTCGCTGTCGAGAATGCCGGTCAGATCGAAGCCCACCACATCGCCCTTGAGCGAGAAGGTGTCCTCGAGGCTCTGCCCGAAGATCCAGCCATAGCGGCCGTCCTCGGTCCATTCGAGCAGGCGCTGGTGCAGATCGCCGCCATCATCGGTGGACACAAAAAGCGACGCGAAATCCCGCCAGTTCCGCAGGGCCGGGTTGGTGGCCTGGGCATTCTGGCGCACGACTTCCTGGATGCGGTTGGTCTGCGCCGGGGTCAGCGGCTTGTCAGCGCGGTAAAGAAGCGTGGCAAGCCAGTCCGAGAGCCAGGCGGTGCCGCGCGCATCGGTCTCGGTCCAGAGCGGGTTGAGGCCCGTGGGCTGACCGGCGTTCAGGGAGGCGTAGCGCCCGCCATTCGCGCGGACCGCCATCTCCATCCCGAGGCGGTAGTCGAAAACGAAGATCCGGGCGCCCGCGCGACGGGCTTGCGTCATGAGAAACGCCGAAAGCACAGACTTACCTGACCCGGGCCGCCCCATGATCAGGCTATGGCCGCTTGTCGGTTCTTTGTCGGGCGAGCCTTGTTCGTGATAGGAAAACCGGTAGGCGCTTTGCTCCGGCGTGGGCAGATAGGTGATGACCCGGCCCCAAGGGGTTTTCTCAGCGGGTTTGCCCAGCTGGGTCCGATGAAACGCCGCGAAATCCGCGAAGTTGCGATTGGTGACGGCGCTGGCGCGGACGCGCTTGGGCTGGTTGCCGGGGTGCTGGCTGAGGTAATGCGCCTTGGCCGCGACCCGCTCGCCGATCATCTTCACGCCCTCGGTCGCGGCGGCGTTCACGATCTCCGCGCTGAGGGTTTGCAGCTCTTCGAGCGTGTCGCAAAAGAGCGTCACGACCATGTGATGCTCGCCGAAGCTTTGGCGCTTGGCCTCGAGATCATCGGCGGCGATGTCGAGGGCTTCCAGGAGCGAGAGGGCTGCGTCCTGGCTGGCCTGCATCTGGCGCTTTTGCCGCTTGATGCGGCCCGCCATGAGGTTCGAATTGATCGGCGTGAAGGAGTGCGTCACGATCATGTCGACCGGCAGGTTCAGCATGTCGAACATGGTGCAGGAGGTGCCTTCCGAGTATTCCCCGATGGTGAAACTCTTGCCGTAGCGATGCCCCACGACGCCTTCCGACAGCTCGAAATGATCGCCGTGAAACGTCACGCGGGTATTGGCGACGTTGAAGGACAGAAAGCCGTAGGTGTTGGCCGGGTAGAGCGGCAGCTCGGTGCCCGTGTTGAGCGCGCCCAAAAATCCCACCAACTCTCCCGATCCGGCTGACAGCAGGCGCGGCTTGAGCTCGGTCAGCCCCGAGAGGAAGACGTTCACGGCCTCGCTGAGGCGCTGCTGGCGTTTGCGGGTCTCCTCTCTCAGGCGGTCCGGTGCGCTGCGGCTGAGGAACGGCAGGAGGCTTTTGTGCGGCGGGCGGTGAATGACGGTGAGCGTCAGTGTTTTGTCGCGGAGCCCGCTGGTCTCGAGTTTCGCGCGCCAGCGCCGGTCAACCTCGCCAGCGAAGCTGTCCTCACGGATCGGGTCGAGATCAGGTTTGATGGCCTTGGAGACCTTGTGGACGTAATAGCTGAATTCCGGCCCGAGCTGCGCGACGATGCGGGCAAAAAGTGCCGTCAGTTTGTCGAGATAGGCATCGTCCGTCGTGTAGCTGTTGATCCCCTCGAGCCGGATGCAGCGGAAGAGTTCGTTCACCCGAGTCCGCACGGTCTGGTCGTCAACGAGGCTCACATAGGGCAGCATATGCGCGAGGCGGGTCTCGCGCGCATACCAGTCTGGCGTCATTGTGCGGGCATCGAGCGCAGCATCACGGGCGTCATCACGGGGCATAGCTGTCCCCGCCATGAATGGACCTGTTGCGCGTGGGCGGTGTCTCCTGCAGCGCCGTCACCATCACGTCGATGAAACGCGGGTCCCAATCTGCGGCCTTCCAAAGCAACGGGTAGAGCAGGGCCGCGACACCCAGCACCGCGATGTGCTGGACCCAGACGAACAAGAGCACCGATCCGAAGAGCCAGACCATCGCGTACATGATGGGCAGGCCCAAAAGCTTCGGCGGGCGCACGAGCCCGAGAAAGAGAGGCGAGCGTTCAGCCACCGGCAAAGACCGCGGCAACGATGGTGGGGGCGGCCGCAACACCGGCGATGCCCACGAGGACCCAAAGCGCCTGGCGCAGATCGATGATGTTGAAGAACCAGCTGAGAAAGACCCCGAGAACGGCAAGCGTCGCGATGACAACGCCAAGTGGGCCAGTCAGCGCATCGACAATGCCCTGCAACAAGCTCTGGATCGGGGAGAGATCGATGCTCTGTGCAAGGGCGGGCTCGGCAATGAACAGGAATAGCGCCAGCGAGGCGACAAAGAGGTTTGAAATCTGTTTCATGAATTTGATCCTTCCAATCGGGCCACGACAGCCATGACGCGGGCCACGTGGTTCTGGGTTTCTCGGTAAGGGGGAATGCCACCGTGTTGGCGCACGGCGTCGGGACCAGCGTTGTAGGCCGCCAGCGCCAGATGCGGATCGCCGAACGTCTCCAGCATCATCGCGAGGTAGCGGGCAGAGCCGTCGAGGTTCTGTTGGGGGTCACGCGGGTCAACGCCGAGGTCGCGCGCTGTTGCGGGCATCAATTGACCGAGGCCGATGGCACCTGCACTTGAAATCGCATCCTGCCGGTAGGCGCTCTCAACCTCGATATTGGCCCGATAGAGAGCCAGCCAATCCGTCACGGAAAGCCCCGCGCGACGCAGGCCGGGATGGCCGGCATAGCGCAAAGCCGTGGTCTGAATCCCGGAGAGGACATCTGCGTGGGGCAGGGGAGTCGGGCGGGCAAGGGCCGCGACTTGGACGCCCTCTTGCTCGGCCTCTAACTCGCCGAAGATAGCGATCCCATCGTAGGCCGAACCCTGACCAATGCCGTCATTGTAGTTCCGGGCAAAACCGCTCTGAGACCGGGATGGGGTCAGAGAGCCGTCGCTCTCCATGACCAGGACCATTTGCGCTGAGGCTGGCGCGGCGACCAGCCAGAGACAGACAAGGCTAGGTGTCAGCGCCCTTGTCTGATGGGGCTTTTTCTGACGGCGCAAGTTTGTGCGTACGGCTTGTGCCCGCCTCAAGCGGCAGATCGACATGCGCAAAGCCAAGGCCAATGAAGAATGACACCACGCCGGAGATCGTCTTGAACTCGCGGATCTTGATATCGTTGTAGGTCGTCCGAGTGCGGGCGGTGACGAGGAGCTTTTCCACGCCTTCGTTGGTGACCACACGCATGATCCAGACCCCGTAATAGCTGGGGCCTTTCTTGTGTGCCGACTCCTGGCACAGGATTTCTGCGCTATAGCCGCTTTCCACGAGTTCGCGGAACCTGGCTTCCGTAACCACATTTGGTGCTTCGATGTCCCAGTTCATGGCCCGGCTCACGCTTTCTCCAATGGCGCGACCCCAGGCATTCCTACTTGAAGCCCAGAGTTACGATAGTATATTATCAACCGCAAGATGTAATATCGTGCTTTAGCTGTAGTTTGGTCACGCAAACACTAGTCACGGCCAGTGTCTGCGATCAAGGAGATAACAGGTTTGAGAAACCCAAGGTTGACATGCCTGCTCCCATTGCAAGCTATGGCCCTTCTGATCTGCGTTCCCGGACCGGTTTTGGCGGAATCCTGCTTTGCGCCATCCCGCCCTTTCCTGCCAAGCGATTCGCAGGCCGCGCGGGACTATGCGGATATCATCCGTGGCGATTTCGAAGACTACATCCAGGATATCCAGAGCTACTTCCGTTGCCTCGACAGCGAACGCGCCCGCGCTTTCGAGGAAGCGCGCGAAGTCAGCGAGGAATATGGCCGATTTCTACAATCGGTAGGGGATTGATGGGCAACCTCGGGAGCATCAGACTTGCAGCCCATGGAAACCAGACGCCGATAACACCCTCATATATCTACTTTTTAGATAACAGATTTCATCCGCTAGCGACGTCACAAAAGGTATGTGACGCGTGGCAAAGACAATCAGAAGCACGGGACAGGTGGCACTTTGCCAGGCGTTGGTCGACGCGCGTAAAAGCGCAGGCTTGGGCCAGGACGACTTGGCGGACAGGCTCAAGTGCCATCAATCTCTCGTGGCACGCCTCGAAAGCGGTGAACGCCGGATCGACGTCGTCGAACTGGTCGTTCTGGCGCGCGCCATCGGCTTTGACCCCTTCGAGGTTTTGGCGATCGTCGAAGCCGCCACGGAGCCCGACCACAGGATTTAAGCAATTTCATCAATCGAGAGCACGGGAGCTGACTTCTCCCGTTGTGAATTCGTTACCGCGAGGACGAACAGTGACCGATTTTAACGAGGCCCGGCATATGGTTGCAGCAAACGCTTTGGATCTGAGCTGCTATCCGCAACGCCAATTTGCAGGAAGTCAGTAAACAGTGAACGAAAATGAGGTCGAAGGCGTCGCGATCGCCAATTTGATCGCAGCCGATGAAAAAACCATTGTCGGCTGGGTATATCGCTGGAACACAGGTGCTCTGGCAATCCGGTGGGACATGCATGGCCCACAGCGCGTCTCAAGGATTTACCCGGATCTTAGCGATGCCGATAAAGCTGAAATCGACTTCGCGTCTCTCACGCAGCTGCCCTGTCGCGACGACTGACATGGAAGACTATGGCCTTTATGGCCGTCGATTGTGTGCTTGTGCCTGCGTTACAGGTTTAATCTTTACAAGGCTCTGTGCGACGTCGCGGCGCCTCAACAGTCAGTAATTGACCTGCTCGAAGCCGTAATTCCCGCTATAGTCACGCCACTCCGCGAAGACGGATCTGTGATAAATGCTCGGACAGTGCTCGCCCCATCGCTCGAGACCGGCATGCGCAGCAGGCAGCGCTGCGGGTGACGACGCCCTCCAGGAAAAATCGCCCTGGATCCCGTAGGTGCCGAGGACAACGACGGCACTGCGGTTGCAGTCGCCATCTCGCCCGGATTCGTGCTGGCGAGCATAACGAACGTCAAAGACGCGAATAGAGCGCACGAAATTGAATTCCGGCCCGCTGATATCGATGTCGGCGCGGTCTTCTACGAGCTGGAGGGCGTAATCAGCCCTTACGAGGTTGTCCCAAGCCGCGTTGGAGCCTTTCAGCCCGAGCATTCCGCCTGCCTCGGCTGCCTGATCAAAAAGCGGGGTTGAAGAGTTTGGTGGGGTTCCTGAACCACCATATAGGGCATCGAAGATCCGGTCCGTGGGGCGCGACCTGGCAGGACCATCGTAAGACGCACCCATGGGGCAGCGCCAAATCTGAAGCGGCGGCTCCACCGGCCAAGGTGTGATGCGCCGGATGAACTCGGCCCGCGCGCGTGCGCATGGCACAGAAGCCGGCCAGCCACCGGACAAACACAGCAAGATGGCGCAGTCGATCGGATAGGTTTGGGCGCGGGCTTGCGTGGGAACTGTTGGGCCGGACAAGGCGAGAGCTAAAAAGGCCGCCAGAGCGAGGTTTTTGAATTCGAAACGCATGGCAAGGACCCTTGACAATCTTCACCCAGCATACATACGAAAATATACTATTGCAACATTGATGATGCGTATAACAGTTGCGGTGATCAGCAAGATCGCGAGCTGACAGCGTCGGCTTGCCCACCCTGAGGAAACCATGCGTTCCAGCGATTAGCCTTGATCGCATTGATTGCGATGATTACACTCCTATCAGGAGGAGATCATGGCAAGCATTACCATCCGGAACCTTGACGATGACGTGAAGCGCCGCCTTCGCATCCGTGCGGCTGAGCACGGCCGTTCGATGGAAGAGGAGGCGCGCGAGATCTTGCGCCATGTTGTCGGCGAAGCGAAGCCATCCCACGATCTTGCCGCGGCCATCCGCGAGCGGGTCGCGCCTCTGGGTGGCGTTGATCTCGACCTTCCGCAGCGTGAAGCCATGCGTGAACCGCCCGCGTTCGACCAGGCCTGACGCATGATCATCCTCGACACGAATGTCCTCTCTGAGCTGTTGCGCCCGGCTCCCGAGCCGAGGGTCGAGCAATGGCTGTCGGCGCAGGACGGGCTCAACGTCTACCTGACCTCGATATCGGAAGCGGAACTGCGCTACGGCCTCGCGATCATGGGGAACGGCAAGCGGCGCGCCGCGCTGGTTGATGCAGTGGACAGCATCCTGCGTGAGGACCTTGCGGGGCGCATTCTGCCTTTCGACAGCGCCGCCGCGCAGTCCTATGCCGCCATCTCCGCCGCACGACGGTCCGCCGGGCGACCGATCACCCAGGCCGATTGCCAGATTGCCTCAATTGCCCACACCCGTGGTGCCTCCGTCGCCACGCGCAACACGCCTGACTTCGAGGGTTGCGAGATCGACCTGATCAACCCCTGGACTACCGCATGAACGCCGTTGAGATTGAACAAGCCGTTTCCGAACTCGCCGAGCAGCCCTTTGATGCGGCAGAGTTCCCCTATGCCTTCCTCATGGCCTTCGGAAACAAGGAGACGACAATCAAGCGCCTGCGCACCGGCGCATCGAACAAGTCCGACATCGGCGGCGTCCTGCAGACCAACAACATCCACCTTGCGACCTGCGTCCCGGGCGAAATCGCGGCAACCCTCGCCGCCCTGCGCGAAAGCCCTGCCACCTCCCGCGCCAAGGCGAAGTTCATCCTCGCCACTGACGGCATCGACCTCGAGGCCGAGGACATCACCACCGGCGAGACCATCGCCTGCCGCTACACCGATTTCCCCGATCACTTCGGCTTCTTCCTGCCGCTCGCCGGCATCTCTACCGTCAAGCAGATCCGCGAAAGTGCGTTTGACATCCGCGCCACCAGCCGCCTCAACCGGCTCTATGTCGAGCTGATCAAGGACAACCCCGACTGGGGCAGCGCCGAAAAACGCCACGACATGAACCATTTCATGGCGCGGCTGATCTTCTGCTTCTTCGCCGAAGACACCGACATCTTCGTCAGCGACAACCTGTTCACCGCCACCATCGACCAGATGGCGAACCGCGACGGGTCGAACACGCACGAAGTCATCGGCGAGATCTTCCGTGCGATGAACACCGCCATCCCCAAACGGGCCGAGGCCAAGCTGCCCCGCTGGGCCGACACCTTTCCCTATGTGAACGGTGGCCTCTTCTCGGGCAGCACCGATGTGCCGCGCTTTTCCAAGATCGCGCAGCGCTACCTGTCCCATATCGGCAGCCTCGACTGGACACAGATCAACCCCGATATTTTCGGCTCGATGATCCAGGCCGTCGCGGATGAGGTGGAACGCTCGGTCCTCGGCATGCACTACACGTCCGTGCCGAACATTCTGAAGGTGCTGAACCCGCTCTTCCTAGATGATCTGCGGGCAGAACTGGAGGCGGCGGGCGACAACGCCCGCAAGCTGGCCAATCTGCGCGCCCGCATGGCCAAGATCCGCGTGTTCGACCCCGCCTGCGGGTCGGGCAACTTCCTTGTGATCGCCTACAAGGAAATGCGCGCGATCGAGTATGAGATCAACAAGCGCCGGGGCGAGCCGCTGCGCCGCACCGACATTCCCCTGACCAACTATCGCGGGATCGAACTACGCGACTTCTCGGCCGAGATCGCGCGGCTGGCGCTGATCATCGCGGAATATCAATGCGACGTGACCTATCGCGGCCAGAAAGAGGCGTTGGCCGAGTTCCTGCCGCTAGACGCGCAGAACTGGATCACCTGTGGCAACGCCCTGCGGCTGGACTGGCTGTCGGTCTGCCCGCCCACGGGGACGGGGGTGAAGTTTCAAGCGGATGACTTGTTCATGTCGCCGCTGGATCAGGCGCAGATCGATTTCGCGAATGAAGGAGGCGAGACGTATGTTTGCGGAAACCCGCCTTATGTCGGCGACAAATATCAGACCAAGGAGCAAAAGGACGATCTGAACGCGCTGCTACCAGGAAACAAAAAAGTACGTGCAATTGACTACATCGCGGGTTGGTTCTGGAAGGCATCGGACTTCATCAAGTATGGCGGCTGTTTCGCGTTTGTTTCTACAAACTCGATTTGCCAAGGTGTCCAAGTTCCGTTGATCTGGCCCCGAATTTTTCAGAACGGACAAGAAATATTTTTCGGACATCAGAACTTTCTTTGGGGCAATAATGCGAGCAAGAATGCTCAGGTCACCTGTGTGATCGTTGGGATCGCCGCTGTTGGTGAACGGTCCAAAGCTATTTATGGAGCTGACTTCATGAAGTCAGTCGAAGCCATAAATGCATACCTCACCGAAGGGGCCAATATTATTGTTGAACGTGCCTCTGAACCAATTGCAGAGATAGCGACAATGTTCGGCGGCAACATACCGCGGGATCAGGGCAACCTGTTACTGTCGCCTGACGAAGCGAACGATCTCTTGGAAGGTTTCCCTCAGGCATCTCCTCTCGTGAAGCCAATTGTAGGATCGAGCGAGTTCATCAATGGGCAACAAAGATATTGTCTTTGGATTGAAGATCACCAAGCAGAACTTGCATTCTCAATACCTCCGATTGCGGAACGTTTGGAGCGCATTCGAATCTACCGACAGGGTGGGAGCGAGCGCGGCAAAGCGGGCTTGCTGACGCCGTACAAGTTCGAGCGAACAATCATTGGAGAAGTAAATTCCATCGTCGTTCCAAGCGTATCCTCTGAACGTCGAGAATACCTGCCGTGTGGCTTGATGCCCAGTGACGTTCGCGTATCCAATCTCGCTCTCGCATTATACGATGCCCCGCTCTGGAACATGGCGCTGATCGCCTCGCGCCTGCATCTGGTCTGGATCGCCACGGTTTGCGGGAAGCTGGAAACTCGATATCGCTACTCTAACACCATGGGCTGGAACACCTTCCCCGTCCCGAAACTGACCGAAAAGAACCGCGCCGACCTGACAGCGGCGGCCGAAGGTATCCTTCTGGCCCGCGAGGCGCATTTCCCCGCCACCATCGCCGACCTCTACGACCCCGAAAAAATGCCCGCCAACCTCCGCGCAGCGCATGACCACAACGACGAGGTGCTGGAACGCATCTACATCGGCCGCCGTTTCCGCAACGACACCGAACGGCTGGAAAAACTGTTCGAGATGTACACGAAGATGACGACGAAGGTGAGCGCATGAGCGACTTTAACAGCATGACGTTGATGGCAGCGGGCGAGATGATTGCTGAAATGTCGACACAAACCGCTTTCTCGTCTCTCACCCTAGGGTGGGGTGTTGACGAATTCTGTGGTTCTGGATCGGTAGCATCGAAGGCCATTGAAATGGTTCGGTTCGCAAGAAGCAGTATGGGGGGACGTTCTGTTCCGACGGTCAACGGAAACTGTGACCTAAGCAGAGCCATGATTGAGCATGCAATTACGGCATCCGAGCAAAGCAAGCGCAACAAGCCAGATGTCTGGTTGCGTCTTCTTGCTGGTCTGAAAATGGATGGCTTCACACTTGTGGAAGAGGAGGTTCCAGACCCAATGGGCAGATCTTCCATTTTCGATGACGCTCCAAGGGTCATTACACAGACTGTTCTCAGGCGGATGCTGCCTGAGGATGTACCTGAGACAGATTTTCGAGAGGCGACCAGCGAAATTGAGGCCTTACTTGGTCGGCACGGGTTGGGCGCCGCCAAGGGGCATTTGGATCAAGCGATTCAGAACTTTTCGCAAGGGAACTGGTCTTCCGCCAACGCGATGATCAGAGATTTCTATCAGGAACTGCTGGACAAAATTGCGGAGTATTTTGGATGTGATCCTAAGGTTAGCGATGACGCAAAGAGGCAATATCTTGCAGATACAAAATCGGGACCGTTCCTACTTCACGAATACAATGAGTGGGAGAACGACAGAGGCAAACCTGCGTACGTATTGGGGTTGTGGGCAAGATTGCATCCGCACGGCAGCCATCCGGGCCTGTCAGATGAAGAAGATTGTGCTTTTCGGTTTCAAATAATCCTGATCACAGCCCGCATATTTTTAAGACGTTTTGATAAGCGGGTGAGAGGTCAATGATCAAAGGTTTTCCCTCCATTTCGATTATTTATGCCACCAACGGTAGCCCGGCCAAGCCGAACGACCTGGGCCGGCGAGCAATACAGGAATGCCCCTACGACAAACGCTACCCAGGCGTGGTGGGTCAGAAAGTGGACACACTATGACCCTTGACCCTGTCATGAGCGCGGAACGCACCCGCAGGTTGGTGGACGATCTGCGTGCCAAACCAGCGGAAACCACATGGATCGAGTTCAAGGAAAACAATGCCGACGGGCCGTTGATCGGCAAGCTGATCTCTGCCTTGTCCAATGCTGCACGGCTGGCCGATCAGCACTATGCCTATGTGGTCTGGGGGGTGCGAGACGGCGATCATGCGGTTGTCGGCACGAGTTTCGAGCCGACCGTGAAAAAGGAGAAGGGGCAGCCGCTCGAACTGTGGGTGGCCAACCACCTCCAGCCGGGCATCGAGTTCCGGTTCGAAGAGGTCGATCATGACGGGCAGCGCCTGATCCTGCTGACTATCCCCGCCGCCGCAACCGCTCCGGTAGAGTTTGACCGGACCGCCTATTTGCGCATCGGCAGTGCCACGCCGCGCCTGTCCGACCATCCGGAACGCCTGCGTGCCCTCTGGAGCAAGTTGCAGCCCTACGCTTGGGAGACAGGCGTCGCGGCGCAGTTCCTGTCCGGCGACGACGTTCTTGCGCGGCTGAATTACGCCAACTACTTCGATCTTACGGGCCAGCCCTTGCCGGATAACAGGCAGGGGATCTTCGACAAGCTATTGGCAGATCGTCTGATCCAGAAAGATGTAAGCGACCGCTGGAACATTACCAATCTGGGCGCAATCCTGTATGCCAAGAAACTTTCCGATTTCGGCCCCTCTGTAGAGCGCAAAGGGGTTCGTTTCGTGGCCTATGCTGGCACCGGACGTGCAGATGACGTGAGCCACCGCCAGGACGGCCAGCGCGGCTATGCAGCGGGATTTCAGGGGCTGGTGGATTACATCGACGGCCTTCTGCCCCGCAACGAATTGATTGGTAAAGCATTCCGCGAGGAGCGTCCGCTCTACCCGTCGATAGCGATCCGCGAATTGATCGCCAACGCATTGATCCACCAGGACATGACGATCACCGGTGCCGGTCCACTCATCGAGTTATTCAGCGATCGCATGGAGATCACGAACCCGGGCGCCCCCTTGGTTAGCCCCGACCGGTTTTTGGACTCGCCCCCGCGTTCCCGAAATGAAGCTCTTGCTTCCTTGATGCGGCGCATGAAACTTTGCGAAGAACAAGGCACCGGCATCGACAAGGTGATCTCGGCGGTTGAGCTACACCAGTTGCCCCCACCGGATTTCCGCATGGAGGGAGACGCCGTGCGCGTGGTTCTGTTTGCACCACGCCGCTTTGCGGACATGACACCGGAAGAAGCCGTGCGAGCGTGTTACCAACATGCCGCGCTCAAATACGTAGGCGGTCAGAAGATGACGAACGCGACACTTCGGGAGCGGCTCGGCATCGACGACCAGAACGCTGCGCAGGCGTCGCGGGTTATTCGCGCAACGCTGGATGCTGGTCTGATCCGTCCTGCGGATGCTGAACGCCCTCGTGCTGGCTATGTCCCCTCATGGGCGTGACAGGGATAACATTTGATCGGGTTTTGATTGTGCGTATGTGGGCTAGAGGGCGTAAATTGGAAAATACATATAAATCATACTGTTACGATAGGCGTGGTGCGGTATCGCTACTTGATCGGGTTTTGATTGCCTGCCCTAAAGCGAATGATTCTGCGCCCCTCAGAAGGAAAACATCATGACAAAGCAAGTTCCTTCCGTCTCTGTCAATTACGCGGCCAATGGAAGCTCGACCAAATCGAACGAGCTTGGCATGCGCGAAATGCAAGAGGGTGCCTATGAGAAGCGGGGCGAGCAATACCTGCTGATCAAGTCGCCGCCGGCATCTGGCAAAAGCCGCGCGCTCATGTTCATAGCACTCGACAAGCTATACAACCAGGGCCTGCGTCAGGCCATCGTCGTGGTGCCAGAAAAATCCATCGGGTCCAGCTTCAACGACGAGCCACTGAGCAAGTACGGCTTCTGGGCAGACTGGACCGTGCAACCGCGATGGAACCTGTGCAACGCTCCCGGCGGGGATGATGGCAAAGTGGGCGCTGTCGGCAAGTTCTTGGCGAGCGACGACAAGGTTCTGGTCTGCACCCACGCGACCTTTCGGTTCGCCGTGGACAAGTTCGGGATTGAAGCGTTTGACGATCGGCTCATCGCGGTAGACGAGTTTCACCACGTCTCTGCCAACCCTGATAATAAGCTGGGCACGCATCTGGGCGCCCTTGTCGCGCGCGACAAGGTGCATCTGGTTGCGATGACCGGGTCCTATTTCCGCGGCGATGCCGAAGCCGTTCTGTCGCCCGAAGATGAGGCAAAGTTCGATACCTTCACCTATACCTACTATCAGCAATTGAATGGCTACAAATACCTCAAGACGCTTGACATCGGTTATTTCTTCTATTCCGGGTCCTATGCGGACGACATTCTCAAGGTTTTGGATCCGACCGAGAAGACGATCCTTCACATCCCGAACGTGAACTCGCGCGAAAGCACCAAGGACAAGCATCGCGAGGTCGAGCATATCATTGACGCCCTGGGCGATTGGCAGGGAGCGGATCCCATCACAGGCTTTCAGCTGGTCAAGACGCCCGAGGAGCGGGTGCTGCGCATCGCCGATCTGGTCGATGATGAACCGGCCAAGCGGGACAAGGTGTCCAACGCACTGAAGGACCCTGCGCATAAGAACAACCGCGACCATGTCGACATCATCATCGCCCTCGGGATGGCGAAAGAAGGGTTTGACTGGATCTGGTGCGAACACGCCCTGACGGTGGGTTATCGCGCCAGCCTGACGGAGATCGTGCAGATCATCGGCCGTGCCACCCGCGATGCCGAGGGCAAGATGCGCGCGCGCTTCACCAACCTTATCGCGGAGCCCGACGCCGCGGCCGAAGCCGTGACCGAGGCAGTCAACGATACACTGAAAGCGATCGCAGCGAGCCTGCTGATGGAACAGGTGCTGGCCCCGCGTTTCAACTTCACACCCAAGACCGTGAAAAGTGGCCCTGTCGAAGGGTTTGATTACGGTGAGGGCGGCTATGATCCCAACAAGGAAAACGTCGGCTTCGACGAGGCCAGCGGGCAGTTCCAGATCGAAATCAAAGGCCTGGTCGAACCCAAGAGCAAGGAAGCCAAGCGCATCTGCCAAGAGGACCTCAATGAGGTCATCACAGCTTTCGTTCAGGACAAGACTACGATCGAACGGGGTCTCTTCGACGAAGAGCTGGTGCCGGAGGAACTGACGCAGGTCCGCATGGGCAAGATTGTCGGTGCTAGGTTCCCAGAGCTAGATGCAGAGGATCAGGAAGCGGTGCGCCAACACGCAGTTGCTGCGCTGAACCTGACCCAAAAGGCAAAAGAGATCGCGCTGTCGAACCGCGATGACACAGAAACAACCGGCAATACCGCCTTGATCGACGGGGTGCGCAAATTCGCAATGGACGTGCGCGAACTCGACATCGACCTGATTGATCGCATCAACCCGTTCGGCGAAGCCTACTCGATTCTGGCAAAGACTATGAGCGAGGAAAGCCTTCGGCAGGTCCAGGCCGTCATCTCGGCGAAAAAAGTGCAACTGTCACCGGATGAGGCGCGCGATCTTGCGAAGCGAGCCGTCAAGTTCAAGCAAGAGCGAGGCCGCCTGCCGTCGATTACTTCACCGGACCCGTGGGAAAAGAAAATGGCCGAAGGTGTGGCTTATCTCGCGCGCATGAAGCAGGAAGCTGCCAATGGCTAAGAGTTTCACCGACGAAGATGATGCCCTCCTTGCTGAGCTTGGCGTCGAGGTCGAAGTCAAGAAGCAGCTCAGCCGCACACCACGCGAAGAACGCATCGTCGCAGGTTTTGAGGAAATCTCGCGATTTGCAGAGGAGCATGGCCAGCCTCCCCAACACGGGGAGGATCTTGATATCTTTGAACGCCTCTACGCCGTGCGTCTTGATCGGATCCGCGACTTGCAGGAGTGCCGCGATCTCCTTGCCCCACTGGACGAGCAAGGTCTTCTTGCAGAAACCTTTGCGGCCTCAACGTCGGGCGCCGAAGATCTAGAAGACGATGCCCTGCTCGCTGAGTTGGGCGTAGAAGTAGCCAAGTCACCACTCACAGAATTGAAGCATGTCCGCTCTACAGCCGAGAAAAAGGCCGCCGACGAGGTCGCCAATCGCGAAAAATGCGAAGATTTTTCGAAGTTCAAGCCATTGTTCGAGATGGTCCAGAAAGAACTGGATAGCGGTTTGCGGGAGACCCGCCCTTTCGAGATGAAAGCCGAGATTGAGAAGGGCCGCTTTTTCATCGTCGGCGGTCAGAAAGCCTATGTTACTGAAAAGGGTGAGACCATCACGAATGAGCAAGGTCGTACCGATGCTCGTCTGCGGGTGATTTTTGACAACGGCACCGAGAGCAACATGCTGATGCGCTCGCTCCAGCGCGCGTTGAACAAGGACGGCGCGGGACGCCGAATCACTGACCCATCGGCAGGCCCACTTTTTTCGGACCAGACAATCGATGGTGATGAGGCGAGCGGGATCATTTATGTGCTTCGCAGCAAATCCGATCATCCACTCGTCACGGAAAACCGGGAACTGGTGCACAAGATCGGCGTTACCAATATGAGCGTCGAGAAGCGGATCGCCGGCGCGCAGTTGCAGCCGACGTTTCTGATGGCGAATGTCGAGGTGGTCGCGACATACGAGCTCTACAACATCAATCGGTCCAAGTTGGAGAACCTGATCCACCGCATTTTCGAACCTGCACGGCTCGAGATCGAGATCATGGATCGCTTTGGAAGGCCTGTGGTCCCGCGAGAATGGTTCCTCGTTCCTCTCTTTGTAATCAACGACGCTGTCGAAAAGATCAGGGACGGCACAATAACGGGCTATCACTATGATCCCCGCGCTGCCGGACTCAAACGGATTTCGGGGGAGATGCCGCAATAGATGCTGCGTGACACTCTATGGCACCTCGACCAGCGGGATGCATGGATCGGAGAAGGATTGCGCTTGAACTCGCGGAATATGGTCGAGCGCCATCACGTTCACCGGCACCCCAGCGTACCGCCAACCTTCTATCTTGCGCCTTTTGTTTTCTAACAAGAGTCGCAGTCGGGGGTAGCGCGCACCCGCGTACATGATAGATTCGCATAATGAAGTTTATGTTAATTATGAAAGTGCTCCTTCAAAAATCCGAGAGTCCATCTTATGTTAAATCTTTAATAAAATCGGCGCTGTTTGAATAGGCAACAAATTTAGAATCAAGTATTCTTCGCACCCACGCCATGGATGATTAGTTCCAGCATTTCATCTGCAATACTCTCTGGGTTAAGCGGCCCTTTCGGATTATACCAGATCGGCATCTGGTTGAAGGCCGAAAAAAGCACATGTGCGAGGCGCTTTGAGTCGCAATCGCGGATAGAACCGTCTTTGATCCCTTCTGCGATAATACTTTCAAGAAAATTCTGACCGTCTATCATTGTCTGACGCAAATTCTTCTGATTTTCTCCGGTCAGATTGCGCCGCGCTTCGCGCATCAAGGCAGAGCCGAATTCGCTCACAACCATGTTCGCATAGACTCTAAAGAATACGCGGATACGATCAAGCCCGTTACCCTGAACTTCCTTTGCCGATGTGAAGCATAGCTCGACCCGCTCCAGCGAGATGCGGGCGCATTGCATCAGGATATCTTCTTTGTTTTTGGCGTAATAATAAAGCGCGGGCTTGGTGACTGCGAGTGCCGCTGCGATGTCATCCATCGATGTCTGTTTGTATCCGACTGTTGAAAACGAATGCGCGGCCAGATTGAGCATGGCCCGCCGTTTCAGCTTTTGCTGGCCTTTGGCATCTTTGGTTTTTTTGTGCCAATGGATTCTAGTCAAAGCTACTCTTTCAAAACCAACGGGCGGAACCGAAGCACCGCCCGCATTTATCACTGACAGATTAGTAGTCGAGCCCGCGGGCCGCAATAGTCCATTTACCGTCTTCGACTTTTGCCATAATCAGACTTTCGATGCCCTGATGGTCTTCCGGGCCAAAGCTGACCGACTGGCCGCCGATCGGATCAACATAGCTAGTGATCGCTTCGGTTGCGGCCAGAAATCCTTCGGTCGTCAGATCGCGACCAGCAGCTTCGAGCGCCACGGCAATCAGGTCGATGAAAACGTAACCAAGCTGCGCTTGTGGGGCCATCTTTTCACCGTAAATTTCGCTGTAACTCTCCAGGATACGTTTTGCTTCCCCTTCGGAGTCTCCTGCGTTCGCAAAAACAAAAGGCGATACCAGATATAGACCATCCATCGCGCCATCAGCGGCAGTCGCAACTGCATCCATATAGGACACCATTCCAGTCACGAAAGTCGGTTCAAAACCAAGCTTTTTAGATGTTGCAACAACTAGAATTGTATCGCGCACCCCACCCGCCAGAAACACGATATCGCAACCGGCGTTTTTCAATGTGGTTACAGACGAGAGCATATCGGATTCGGTTGCCGAATGCTCCGTTTTGGCCGCGACTTTCATGTCATACTCTGCCAATTGCTGCGTGACGCCAAGCGCCATTGATTCACCAGCTTCATTTGCGAGTTGCGCAATGCAGGGTGTTGAGAAATCACCATTTTCCTTGAAGTATGCAACGCCCGCGCGAAACTGGTCTGTATAGCTGCGAAAAAATGCGTATTTCATCGGATCCAATGGTTCATACATCTCGACCTCGGCCGACATCGGGAACATGTTGGGAATTCCCGCTTCAATTTGTTGCGGCATGATCGCTAGGTTCATCGGTGTGCCAAGCGCGCCAACCATCGCAAAAATCTGGTCGCGGCGCATCAGTTTGTTTGCAACCTGAATCGCGCGGGGCACCTGATATTGCGTGTCCTCGATTATAATCTCAAGCTGGCGACCGTGAATGCCGCCCGCCGCATTGATCTCGTCCACGCGCATGCGCAGGCCATTCGCCTCGGGCACACCCCAGACTGCCAACGGCCCGCTTAGGTCCGTATAGGTGCCAAGCGTGATCATGTCGTCGGTCACGCCCTGCAGCCCCTCGGCCATCGCGCCGGTGGCTGTCATTGCGGTAAACGCAAGTGCTGTTGCTAGTTTCTTCATTGGTCTCTCCCTTTGGTGTTTCAATACATCGTTTCGATCAGGTCTTTGTATTTGCGCTCGATCTCGTTGCGCTTAAGCTTCATCGTCGGAGTCAGCTCGTCGTCTTCGGCTGTCAAAAGTACGTCGATCAGCCGGAATTTCTTTACCTGCTCGACCGGCGCGAAACCGCTGTTCGCCTGTTCCACCTCGCCTTCGATCAAGTCCTGGATTTGGGTGTTTGCGCACAGGGATTTGTAGTTGGAAAACGGGATACGCTTTTCCTGCGCGTATTTTTCAACGTTTTCGTGGTCGATCATGATCAGCACGCTCAGGTATTTGCGCTTGTCCCCGATGATCACCGCATCAGAAATATAGGGCGAGAATTTGAGCTCGTTTTCCAACTGCGAAGGCGTAATGTTCTTGCCGCCTGCGGTGATGATGATGTCCTTCTTGCGGTCCAGAATAGTTAGGTCACCATTGGCATCCATCGTCCCAACATCACCCGTATAGACCCAGCCATCGACCACGGTTTCCGCCGTCTTTTCAGGCTGGTTCAGATAACCCGAAAAATTGCTGGATGAGCGAATGAGGATTTCACCGTCATCGGCCAGTTTCGCTTCGACATTGCGCATTGCCCGGCCGATGGAACCGATCGGTGATCTGCCCGGTATGGTTGCAGTCACAATGCCGGTTTCGGTCTGGCCATATGCCTCTTGTACTGTCACCCCAAGGGCATTGAACCAGCTGAGCAGTCGGGCTGAAATCGGTGCCGCACCCGATACGATCGTATGCGCGCGCGCCAGTCCCAGTTCGACCCTGATATTTCGAAGCACCAGAAAGTCCAGCACCTTATGCCTAAGCCTAAGCATCGTCGGCACAGATTTTCCCGCAGCAATCAATGCCTCCCTGCGTCCAGCCGTTTTCAGGGCTTGGTCATAGGCAAACCGGCCAAATGCGGTGGCATCATTCATCACAAAATTGATACGGGAATAGAATTTTTCCCACACGCGCGGCACCGCAAAGATGAATGTTGGCGCGACTTCCTGAATGTCAGCGGCAAATGTATCGCCGCTTTCCGCGATGTTGATGGTTATGCCGTGACGGATCGGCACGCAGACAGACAGGATCCGTTCGGCCGCGTGACACAGCGGCAGGAACGTCAAAACTTCATCGCCCGGTCCGAGCGGCAATTCGGGGTAATTATCCGATTGCGCTAGAAAGAAGCGGTGCGACATCGCGGCACCTTTGGGAGCACCGGTTGTGCCGGACGTATAGATCAGCGTTGCGATATCTTCGGGATCGCCCGCATCAACGCGGCGCTCAAATTCAACGCTCAGTTCTTCGATTTTAGCGTCCGACAGTGCGAGAAATTCTTCCCAGCCTATGACTTTGTCATGCTGGAAACTGCGCAACCCTTCCATATCAAATACGATAACTTTTTCGAGATGATCAAGCTGGTCCTCCACACCCAGATACTTATCTAGCTGCTCTTCATCCTCAACGAATAGCACCTTCGCTCCGCTATCGTTCAACTGATAGGCAACTTGCTTTTCCTGCAAAGTAGGATATAGCCCGTGAGTCGTGGCCCCGATGCACTGGATGCCAAGGTCGGCAAACACCCACTCCTTGTTGTCTTCACTAATGATCGCGGCCACGTCACCTTCACGGTAGCCCAACGCCATAAGTGAACACCCGACCCTGCGCGCGGATGCGTAATAGTCCAGCCAGCTGAATTCTTTCCAGATGCCGAAATCCTTTTCGCGGATTGCGATTTTGTTGCCGAACTTCTTGCAGTTCTGCCGGAACAGTTTGGAGAACGTGTCACAGCCGTCAATCTGGACCGGCGGCGGCGTCCATCCTGCGGTGGATTGGTCTTGCATTGTGTTCATCGCCACGTCTTTCTTGCTTTCCAGCGGCGGTCGCCGCGCGCACTTTCTGCTTTGATGCCAAGGTAGAATTCGCGAATGTCAGCACTTTTCATGAGAACGTCGCGTTCACCTTCCATAACGATCCGGCCGGTTTCAAGGACGTACCCGAAATCGGCGGCCGGCAGCGCAACACTGGCGTTCTGTTCAACCAGCAACATGGTCACGCCTTCTTCGACGTTGATCCGTTTGATGATCTGGAAAATCTCGGAAATCAGGAGCGGTGACAGGCCCAGCGACGGCTCGTCCAGCAACATCACGCGCGGACGCTGCATAAACGCGCGACCCAAAGCCAACATCTGTTGTTGCCCGCCAGATAGATAGATCGCCTGCTTTTCCAGAAAGGTGCGCAGCACGGGAAACCAGCCCAGCACCTTTTCCAAGTCACGCGCCACTTCATCGCGATCCTTGCGGCAATAGGCACCCATCATCAGGTTGTCCTTGACCGACAAGAGGGAAAACACTTCGCGCCCTTCGGGTGAATGGGCGATGCCGACGCGCGCGATGACATCTGGGTCAAGCGCGGTGATATCGCGCCCTTCAAATTCCACCTGCCCCTTGAACGGATCAAGCGCGCCGGAGATGGTTTTCAAAATCGTCGTTTTGCCCGCCCCATTGGAGCCCATGACCGTAACGACCGACCCTTCCTTGACCGTCAGGCTGATGCCGCGAATGGCCATCACCCTGCCATACATCGTTTCGACGTTGCTGGCGCGCAGTACCTCGGTCATGCTGCCTGCCCTCCCAGATATGCCGCCTGAACATCGGGATCGCTTTGAACTTCGGATGCGCTGCCGCTTGCAAGAAACCGGCCTTCGTTGATGGCCAGCACCATGTCCGAAACTTTGTTCACCAGTTTCATGTCGTGTTCGATCATAACAACGGTGACACCCAGGACCTCGCGGATATCTTCAATCACAAAAGCAGTATCGTCGGTTTCCTCGCTGGTCAGTCCGCTTGACGGTTCGTCCAGCAACAGGATCTTTGGCTCCGACACCAACGCGCGGGCCATTTCGGTCTTTTTGCGCACGCCATACGGCAAATCCGCAACCCGTGCATGACGGTAGCCTTCGAGATCAAGAAACTCGATTATTTCTTCGGCTTTGCGGCGGTGGGCCAGTTCCTGACGCATCTGCGAACGGGTAAAAAACAGCTCACTCAGAGGCCCGAATTTGCCGTGACGGATGCGCCCGATCAGCAAGTTATCAAGCAATGACGCATGTTCGAACAGTTCGATATTCTGGAACGTCCGCGCAATGCCGTGGTTGATTACCTCATGGGATTTCGCTTTTCGCAGGCTTTTGCCGTTGAACCGGATGTCGCCTTGCGACGGATCGTAAATCCGGCAGATGAGGTTGAACACCGTGCTTTTGCCCGCGCCATTGGGGCCAATGATGGTGAACACCGACCCCGGTTCAACTGAAAAGCTCAAGCCATCCACCGCTTTCAAACCACCAAAGGAAAGCGATACGTTATCTATCTCCAACCCGTTCATCTTAAACGCTCCGTTTTGAGGAATGTCTTCTGACGCTGGAAACTGCGCTTCTTGTACATCGGGAACACGTTGAAATAGTGATGGATCTTGGTCCAGCGTCCATAAAGTCCGTCAGGTTCGAACAGGATGAACCCCAGCAGGATCAGACCGAATGCAAGACTATCGAAACCGCCGGACGTGGCGACTGCACTGGGCAGCACGATCTTGACCCAGCTCAACACGGTTGGCAGCAGCACGATAAAGAACGCCCCAAAAACCGCGCCGTGGATGGTTCCGATCCCGCCGACGACGATCATCAACAGCAGACGGATGGATTCCCCCATTCCGAAGGTTTCCGGCGTGATGTAGAAGAAGGCGTGCGCCAGCAGCCCGCCCGCGAGGCCCGCAAAAACTGCCGAGATGAAGAACGCATATGCCTTGAAGAAGGCCACATTGGTTCCCAACGCCCGCGCCGACACTTCGGAGTCGCGGATCGCAATCATGGCGCGACCCGACCTTGTGCGTGTCAGGTTGCGAACGATCAGGATACAACCCACGAAGATGACAAAATTCAGCAGATAAACTTTCCAGCTTTCGTCGATGGCCAGCCCGAGAATATTGATTTCCGGCACCGAAAGGCCACGATGACCGCCTGTGAAATCGCCCGCACCACCGATGAGCCGTTCGGTCACAATCGCAATCGAAAGCGTGGCAATCGCCAGATACAGCCCGTGCATCTTTCCGCAGATCCGTCCGACGGCCAACCCGACCAGCCCAGCCACCAACGCCGCTATCGGCAGCGACAAAAGCCACGGCACGCTGTAACGGGTCAGCAGGATCGTGTGAGTGTAGGCACCGATTGCGACAAACGCCGCCTGTCCGAAACTCACCTGCCCGGAAAATCCGGTCAGCACCATTAGCCCGAGACCCGCGATAGCATAGATGAATACGAATGAGAGTTCATCCAGAAAATAGCCGTCCAGAAACAGCGGCGCGGCCAGTGCGATCGCGGCAAACAGCAGATACCAGAATGCCTGTCCACGGTCGCGGAAAAGCTGGATGTCCTGAACATAGGATTTGCGAAAAATTACGCGCATGGCTTAGACCTTCTTTGCATAAATTTGGGCCAGCAGGCCTTGCGGACGGATCAACAGCACAAGGAACATGATCAAGTAGGCACCAATTCCTTTGAGGGTCGGGAACATGATATCGAAAAACGGTTCCGTCACACCGATCAGCAAGCAACCGATCACCGCACCGGGGATGGAGCCGAAACCACCGACAATTGCCCCTGCAAATGCCTTGAACCCGATAAAACCCATCTGCGTCGAAACCAACGTCATTGGCCCCAGGAGCAGTCCGGCAATCCCGCCAAAGATCGCGGACATTGCCCAGATCGAGGATGTCAGCCGTTTCACAGGAATACCCATGTAGAACGCTGCTAACTGGTTCAGGGACAACGCCTGCATGGCGACACCCTGCCGAGCGTAACGGAAAAACAGGTACAGCGCGCTGGCGACAACCGCGGTGACAACAATCGACAACACGCTGGCCCAAGAAATGATCACTGGGCCCAGTGTAAGATTGCCATCAACCGGAGCAGGCAACGAATAGTTGCCAAACCCCCAAATTATCCCTGCAACCGCCCTGAGCGCGATACCCAATGCCAGCGTCAGGATAAAGACAGTGAACACCGGCTGGCCCGTCAGGCGCCGCACCACAAGCGCTTCGACGCCGTAGCCGAATGCGCCCATGAAGACCAATGTCAACATCGCACCCAGCCAGTAGGGCATCCCCATCAGCACGATGAACTGATACCCGACAAATGCCCCCAGCATCATGAATTCGCCTTGGGCAAAATTCACCTGCTCAGTCGCCTTATACACAAGCACCAGACCAATCGCGATCAGGCTATAAAGGCACCCTTGTGACAGGCCGACCACAAAAAGCTGCATCGCATCGGCAAAAGACAAGGCAGTCATGCGTTGTTCCCCCAGTGTTCAAGGATTTCATCAAGGCTGATTTCTCCCGCATCTCCGGTCGTCGGTGTGTCGGGTTGTGTTCGCGAGAATCGCGGTGCGGGCGTCGGCATCTCGATGCCACCTACTGTGACAAAGCTGCCCCGGGCGCGATTATGCGCATGATCCGATGCGTCAGCCAGAGAAACCACAGGTGCGAAACACGCGTCGCTGCCTTCCAGAATATCGCACCATTCCTGTTGGGTCGCAGTCAGGAAAATCTCCGTAAGCGCGTCCATCATACTGGCCTGCGCGGTGGGTGCGTATTGATCGGCAAAGCGCGGATCGTCTGTGAGGCCCAGAAGTGCCAGAAGTTCGGCAAAAAATTGCGGTTCGAGACATCCAACGGACACATATTTGCCATCGCCCGTTTCGTAACAACGATACCACGCAACGCCGCCGTTGATAAAATCGCCAGACCGTTTATCAGACCAAGCGCCACATGCGACCAACCCGTGCTGCATGGTCATCAGCAGGTTAACCCCGTCCGTCATGGCCGTAT
This sequence comes from Sulfitobacter sp. G21635-S1, assembly GCF_027213915.1. Lineage (NCBI taxonomy): Bacteria > Pseudomonadati > Pseudomonadota > Alphaproteobacteria > Rhodobacterales > Roseobacteraceae > Sulfitobacter > Sulfitobacter sp. G21635-S1. Next base: position 20,429 of record NZ_JAPWGV010000037.1, on the reverse strand, counting down.
CGACCACCTGCCCCTGCCCCGTGGCGCGCGCATGAGTCAGGGCTGCAAGGATACCAACGTTCAGCATCATCGCGCCGCCGCCCTGATCCGCGATCAGGTTCATCGGTGCAGGTGGCGGGCGGTCCGCATCGCCCAAACCCCAAACCGCACCGGTTATGGCGGCATAATTCATGTCGTGGCCCGCTGCATGTGCCAGCGGCCCTTCCTGTCCCCATCCGGTCAATCGGCCATAGACCAAGGCCGGATTGCGCGCCTGCACCTGTTCCGGACCAAATCCCAGCTTTTCCATTTTGCCCGGCCTGAACCCTTCGATCAGCACCTCGGCACGTTCGATCAACTGCCAGAGCCGGTCGACATCTCTGGCCTTTGTCAGGTCAAGTGTCAGGCTGCGGCGCGAGCGGTTGAACAGATTGTATTTCGCATCAATCGGCAACGGAAATTTCTGACCGGGCCGCGCGATGCGCACCACTTCAGCGCCCAGATCAGCCAGATGCATCGCAGCAAACGGCGCAGGGCCAAGACCTGCCATTTCAACAATGCGTACACCTTTGAGGGGACCTGAGCGTTGCAGCATCGCCCTATCTCGCCTGCAGGCGCGTGGCAGCATCAAGCCGCACGGTTTCGCCGTTCATATATGAATTCTCGATCAGAAAGGCGCAGCAATGAGCGAATTCTTCCATCCGGCCGACACGCTTGGGCGCTTCGACAGAGGCTTCGAGGTTTGCGATCACGTTGTCGGGCAGCGACATGACCATCGGCGTGCCGAACAGGCCGGGTGCAATCGCGTTGACGCGAATGCCCTTGGCACCCAGTTCGCGCGCGGCAGGCAGGTTAAGGCCCATCACCCCCGCCTTTGACGACGAATAAGCCGGCTGGCCGATTTGCCCTTCCATCGCAGCACCAGAGGAGACGTTGACAACAACACCGCGCTCTTCGCCGTTTTCGGGTTCATTCAACAACATCCGCTGAACAGCTTTGCTCATTACGTTGAATGTGCCGACAAGATTGATATCAACCGTGCGGCGGAATGTGTCGAGCGACGCGGCCTTGCCGTCACGGTCGATCACTTTCATCGGGCTGACGACCCCGGCGCAGTTGATGCACCCATGCAGCGCACCGAATTTTGAAACCACGGCGTCAACTGCCGCGTCCACGCCTTCATCGTCGGTCACATCGACGTTGCAGAACATTGCGTTTGAAGCACCCAGTTCCTTGACCAGCGCATCGCCAGCGCCCTGCGACATATCGAAAATACCAATCTTGGCACCGCGTGCTCGCAGATATTTCGCCGTCGCCGCGCCAAGACCCGATGCCCCGCCGGTGACGATGATTGTCTTGCCTTCGATTTCCATGACCGCTCCTATTTGAATGCCTGCACGCCGGTAAGCGTCCGTGCGATCAGCAATTTTTGTATTTCTGTAGTCCCGTCCGGGATCGGCCCGATAATGGCCTCGCGCGCCAGCCGTTCGACGATAAAATCGGTGGTGACACCATTGCCACCGTGGATCTGCACTGCTTGGCGCGTTGCGTTCACTGCGATTTCCGTGCCGTACCATTTGGCCATGGCACATTCCTTGTCGCAGCGTTCGCCGCGGTCGATCATGCCAGCGGCACGGAGGGTCAAAAGCCGCGCAGCATCAATCTCTGTGGCCATTACGGCGATCTTGTCTGCGATGAGCTGGTGACCCGCTATCTGCTTGCCGTGCTGGTTGCGTTCCTGCGCATATCTGATCGACTCTTCCAACGCGCGCCGTGCCAGGGAGATTCCCCACATGGCCATGTGAACGCGCGCCCGTTCAAACACCACAAGCGTTTGCTGCAAGCCGCGGCCGACCTCGCCTATCGTGTTTGCAATCGGCACACGCACGTCATCAAGAAAGATCTGTGCCGTGGATTGTGCGTTCAGACCCATTTTTTTGATGTCGCGGGTTTCATAGCCATGCTCTTTGCGATCCACTAGAATATGGGTCAGGCCCTCATCGGTGGCGCAGGTGCATATCAGGAAATCCGAAAAGCGACCATTGGTGATCCAGGTCTTTTCGCCATTGATCACCCAGTCATCGCCGTCCCGCCGCGCTCGGGTTTTGACAGCGGCCACATCGGACCCGACATTTGGTTCCGATATGCCCATCGACGCGGTAATTTCACCGGCAAGCAACGGACCGATATATTTTTTGCGAATCTCATCAGACCCGAGCTTCAGCAGAATCTCACCTGCCACCACGTTGATCAGAATGGGCAGCGCGATATCTATTGCCGTAACACCAACCTCTTCGAACAGCATCAGGTGGGTGGTCCAATCCAGCCCCATACCGCCCGCTTCTTCGGGATGCGGGGCCGATGTCAGACCGAACTCGGCAAGTCGCGTCATGAAACCCTGAATGACTTCTTTTTCGAACGGCGCATCCTTAACCTTCAGGTATTCCGGTTCGATCTGGTCATCCAGAAACCGGCGCAAGGAATCGCAAGCCATTATCTGCTCTTCGGTTTTGAACATCTTTCGCTCCTAGCGCCCGAGAATAAGGATGGAGGCCACGGCCTCTTCGATACCGATCAAACCGCCGCCATTTTCCGCGATGGCGATCCGCGCACCTTCGACCTGTCTAGGTCCACATTCACCGCGCAGTTGCGATACCAGTTCGTAAACCTGGCCCAACCCAGTCGCGCCAATCGGGTGGCCTTTGCATTCCAGCCCGCCCGACGGGTTCACCGGCACCCGCCCGCCGATGGAGGTGTCACCGCGCTCGGATGCAGCACCCCCTTCGCCAAATGGGAACAGCCCAAGGTTTTCGATCTGGATCAACTCACCCACCGCTGTTGCGTCATGCACTTCGGCAACTGATACGTCTTGGGGACCGATACCGGCGATTTCATATGCCCGCCGTGCCGCAATCGCGGTCAGGTGGTTCTCATAATCCTCCGGCGCGCGGTTTGATCCGGTCTGGATCACGCTGGCGCGCACTTCGATGGCACGATCCCGGCTGATCCCGAACTTTTTCAATCCGGCCTCGGTCATCAGAACCGCAGCGGCACCGCCATCGCTCATCGGGGCGCACATTGGCAGGGTCAAAGGATAAGTGATCGGTGGTGCGCTTAATATTTCGTCAACGGTATAAGGCGCGCGGAATTGCGCCTTTTCATTTTCAACCGAATGCATGTGGTTCTTTGCTGCAATCGCAGCAATCTGTTTTTGGGTCGTGCCGAACGTGCGCATATGCGCCAGCCCGAACGCTCCGTAAATCGCCATAAAGACTGAAAACGGCTTGTCCGAAGTGGTGTCATTCGGCACGTCGATGCCTTTGCCCAGCGCCATCAGTTTTTCGGTATTTTCCTCAACGGTGGACACATCCCACGCGCCATCGAAAAAGCTGAACATCTTAGCTTTGTCACCTGTCCACATTTTTTCGGCCCCAACGGCCAAAGCCACGTCACCCTCGCCTGCTTTGAGAAATTGAGCCGCAAGGTTCAACGCGGTTGACCCGCTGGCACATGCATTTTCGACGTTTACCATCGGGATGCCCTCAAATCCCATCTCGCGCAGGGTGATCTGGCCCGGGATCATCAACTGCGCCTCAAGATGTCGCTGTGTTGTGTTCGCGTAGTAGGCAGCCTGAATGTCATCCTTGCCAATGCCGGCGTCCGCCATCGCGCCATCGACAGCCTCGCAGGTCAGCGACTTTACCGTTGCCCCGTCGAGGCGTCCCATTTTGGTCATCGCGACCCCGGCAATGTAAATTTTTGTCATTTCAATCTCCGCTCATGTGCCGGTGAAAACCGGCTTTCGTTTTTCACCGAATGCGGCAAGTCCTTCGGCCGCATCGTTGGATTTCAGATGTTCGCGCAGCACGGCAAGTTCCTGTTTCAGCGCCTCCACCTGCGTCATTTCGATGGATGCATTGGCTACCCGCTTCATCTGCGACAGGACCAGCGGGCTTTTGGTCGCCAGCAACTGGCTGAACTCGTGCAGCCGCGCTTCAAGCGCGTCATCACCAACCACTTCCTGCACCAGCCCCATGCGCATCAATTCGCGCGCTGGTAGACTTTGGCCCGAAAACAAGAGGTATTTCGCGTTTGCGAGTCCGATCCGGCACGGCAAGACAGCAGCGCCGCCTGCGCCAGGGAACACACCAAAATTCGAATGAGCATCGCCAATTCTGGCGCTCTCGCCCGCAATCAGCACATCGCAACACATCGCGAGTTCCAGCCCGCCCGCAACGGTAATGCCATTCAGCCCGCCGATCACCGGTTTCGGCAAATCACGCAGCGCTTGAAACGTCGCGCCGATAGCGTCAAGAAAATCACCCTTTTGCGTATCGGCATCATCCAGACCAGCGAGGACTTCCTTCAGATTGGCACCGGCGCAAAACGCACGCCCCGCAGCCGTCAGCACAATTGCGCGCACCTGTTTTGCCACAGCGATCTCTCTTATCGCGGCGCGCAGTTCCCCAATGAGGTCGACAGAAAGTGCATTAAGACTGTTGGCCCTGTTCAACGTCAGCCACGCAACCGGACCACGGTATTCGACCAGTACATTCGCTTGAGTCATGCGTGCGTCTTTCTATTTACTTACCAGTAAGTAATCAAAAATATATAATCAAATCAAGAACTAATTTACGTTAGGTTACATAGGCTTGTAGGTTGTCGGTTTCTCCCGTCCGATTTGATCGGAGAATCAGCAATCCGGCGACATCAAGATAGTGCGTTCCCCGATGATGCGCGCGACATGAAAAAATGCCTCGCCGCGCGACACCTTGTGTTCAGGACGAACTTTTTGTGCCCAGATCCAGCGAGCCAGTCTGCATCATGCCGCCACAGACATATCCACCATCAACGACCAGTGTTTCACCGTTCACATATCGCGCATCAGGCGAGCCCAGATAGGCAACTGCCGCCGCGATATCCGCAGGGTCGGCCATGTAACCCGCCGGAATCATCGGCAACAGGCGCGCAACCGTTTCTTCGGTATAGGTGCTTTCGGTGAGCGGAGTTGTAATGGCGCCCGGTGCAATCGCGTTTGCCGTGACGCCATGCGCCGCAACTTCAAGCGCAATCTGGCGTGTCAGCCCCACCAAGGCCGCCTTGGACGTGCCGTAAGCCGTGCGCCCGACCCCTGCGCGGATGCCGCTGACCGACGTGATATTGATGATCCTGCCATATCGCTGACGAACCATTTCACGCGCAGCAAGTTGCGCGCACAACATGCTGCCTGTCAGGTTGATAGCCATAACGCGGTTCCAGTCTTCCAAAGGAAAATCGAGGAACGGATTAATCCCGACGATACCCGCATTGTTCACCAGCACATCCACGCATTTGTCCCAGCGTTCCGTCTCGTCAAATGCCGCATTCACCGATGCCGGATCCGACACATCAAGCTTTTGCCCAAGCGCTGTACCACCTGCCGCTTCGATCTGCTTGACCGTATCGGCTATGCCTGTTTCGGCAATATCAGTGACAACAACCCTCGCGCCCAACTCCGCCAGCCGCAAAGCAATCCCCTGTCCGATGCCAGAACCTGCACCGGTGACAAGTGCCACGCCGAAATCGTCACGATCTCTCATTGGTGGTTTTGTCATGCTGTAATCCTTTCATAAAGTGTAACAACCGCCGCACCGCCCAGCCCAACGTTATGCTGGAGGGCAAGCCGCGCATTATCGACCTGCCGGTTCTCTGCCTTTCCACGCAGTTGGTTGGTCAACTCAAAACACTGTGCCAGCCCCGTAGCACCCAGTGGATGCCCCTTTGACAGCAGACCACCAGACGGGTTCGTGACGTATTTCCCGCCAAAGGTGTTGTCGCCATCATCGACCAACTTTTCGCCATCACCTTCGGCACATAGCCCCAGGGCCTCGTAGGAAATCAATTCGTTCTGCGCGAAACAGTCATGCAATTCGATCACGTCGATATCGTCAGGACCCACGCCCGCCTTTTCATAGACCATGCGCGCGGCATCACGGCTCAGCCTGGCGCCAACCACTTCGATCATGTCGCCGGTTTCAGGGTCCAGCAGTTTATCCGTTGTCATTGCCTGCGCGCGGATTTGTACAGTTGTATCAAGGCCCATTTTTTCAGCGAACCCTTTGGACACCACAAGCGCCGCCGCAGCGCCGCAGGTGGGCGGACAAGCCATTGGCCGTGTCATTACACCGGGCCAGATCACCTGCGCACCCATTACATCCTGCGTGGTCATCTCCTTGCGGAAAACCGAGAGTGGGTTGTTCGCGGCATGGCGGCTAGCCTTGGCCCGAATTTTGGCGAATGTCTCCATCTTCGTACCAAATCGTTCCATATGCGCCTTGCCCGCACCGCCGAAATACCGAAGCGTCATCGGCAGATCGACGTCCCCTATCAGCCGGTCCGTGGCGGCATCAAATTCCGCCAGCGGTGACGGGCGATCGGGAAAGACAACACCCAACGCACCGGGGGCCATCTGTTCAAAACCCACCGCCAGCACACATTCTGCCACACCGCTTTCGACAGCCTGCCGTGCGAGGAAAAGCGCTGTTGAACCGCTCGAACAATTGTTGTTCACGTTGATAATCGGGATGCCCGTCATGCCCACGCGGTAAATCACACGCTGCCCGCTTGTGCTGTCGCCGTAAACATAGCTGGCATAGGCCTGTTGCACGTCTTCGAACGCGATACCGGCGTCATCCAGTGCAAGACGGATCGCCACCTCGCCCATCTCGTCGTAAGGTGCCGATGCGCCCGGTTTTGCAAAAGGGATCATGCCGACACCGGCAATAATGGCAGTCATTTTGGGTCTCCTTTTTTATGGTTTTTCGAATTGTGTATCGGGGTCGGTCAGCATCTGGCGCAACTCTGTCTTAAGTATTTTGCCGTAGCTGCTTTTGGGCAGTTCGAGAACAAAGCAATAGGCCTTGGGTCGCTTGAACCGCGCTATGTTATCCAGACAAAAACGGTCCAGCGCCTGTGCGGTCACGCCCGGCTCTGCCACGACAAACGCGATGACTTCCTCGCCCCATTCGGCCTCCTCGCGGCCAACAACATTAGTTTCGACCACGCCGGAATGACGCAGCAGCACCTCTTCGACCTCGCGCGGATAAATATTTGACCCGCCAGAAATGATCACGTCCTTGGACCGGTCCTTGAGCGTCAGGAAACCGTGGGCGTCCACGCTGCCAATGTCGCCGGTATGGAGCCAGCCGTCCCGCAAGGCTGACGCCGTTGCCGTTTCATTGCCCCAGTATCCCGCCATCACCACATCGCCACTGACGATCACTTCGCCCGCGACATCTGGGGGGCATTGTGTGCCTGTTTCATCCACCACACAGACCGTGACGCCGGTGCGTGGAATGCCGACGGATCCCAGCCAACTATCCGGAATTTCCCAGCTCAATATATGCGGTGGTAGATAAGTGATCGTACATGGTGCCTCGCCTTGTCCGTATCCGATCCAGATGCGGTTGCCCAACAGCGCCATCGCCCGGCGCAGGTCTGCGACATAAATCGGCGCACCGCCGCAGAACAACAGATCAAGGTTTTCGATGGCCGCCGTGTCAAGCGCAGGACAGGCCGTCAGACGCGTCAGCATCGTGGGTGCGACAAAAAAAGATGAATGGGGATATTCATGCAGCAACGTCACGATTTCATGCGGATCGAATCCACCGCTTTGCGGCACAACATTCGCCGCGCCCCGCTGCGCAAACGGTAGCATAAACAGCCCTGCCGCATGAGACAGCGGTGCCGGATGCAGCGCCGCCGACATTTCCGTAACCGGACACATATCGGCCAGAAAACTCGTGGTCATGGTCCAGAGGTTGCGGTGGGTCAGTATCGCCCCTTTCGGGCGGCCCGTCGTGCCGCTGGTATAAAAAATCCATGCCGGATCGGTTTGCGCAGCGTGTGCAGGCTGCAAATCCGCTGACGCTTGTAACGCCGCATTATATTCCGGTCCACCGACCGCAATGACTGCTGAAAACCCTTCGACGTCTTCCGGCCGGTCGGTAAAGGCAAGTGCGGCATCACAGTTAGCATGGATATAGGTCACTTCGTTAGGGTGCAGTTTGGCATTCAACGGAACGGCAACACATCCGGCAGTCCAGATGGCAAACAGGATCTCGATATATTCGGGCCGGTTGCCCATGAAGATCAGAACACGGTCACCTTTTACCAGATTGCGCTGTTTCAGCGCAGCGGCCAAGGCCGCGCTGCGGTCCTGTAATTGGGTGTAGGTGCTGAACGTCGACAACCCCAAGCAGACGGCAGGTCGATCGCAATAGGCGCGCGCGGACTGTGTCAAAATGTACGCGATGTTCATAATTCTGCTCCCTAAATTCTGCGCGCTTGCCCCTGCCAGAACGTATCCCTGATGTCCTTTTTGCGCACTTTCCCAACGGGGCTGCGCGGCAGTTCATCCCAGAAGTCAACCGTTTTGGGGGCCTTTACGCTGCCAAGGTTTTCCTTGCACAATGCAATGATTGCTTCGGGTTCCACCGTTGCATCGGGTTTGAGTTCGATCACCGCCTTGATCGCTTCACCCCATTTTTCGTCAGGCACACCGATCACCGCGCAATCCTGCACGGCAGGATGCGACCAGATCACCTGCTCGACTTCCGAGGGATAAACGTTGAAGCCGCCCGAAATGATCATGTCTTTCTTGCGGTCCACGATATAAAGGTAACCCTCGTCATCCAGATACCCGATGTCGCCGGTATGGTGCCAACCGAACTGGGAAACCTCTGCGGTTGCTTCGGGGTTTTTGTAATACCCCTTCATCACCAGATTTCCGCGCACAACAATTTCACCATGCTCACCACGCGGCATAATGTTACCGTCATCATCCATGATCGCCATCGGTGTCAAAAGTGCGGGCCTGCCGCAACTTGCAAGCCGGTGTTCGCGGGCCGGATCTCCGATAACATTGTGATCCTCTGCCGTCAGCAGCGCGCAGAACATCGGCGATTCTGCTTGTCCGAAACACTGCGCCATGACCGGCCCAAAAATCTTCAGGCATTGGCGCAGCTTGTCAATGGCCATAGGTGCGGCGGCATAAAGAAAGAACCGCAATGACGGAAAGCTACGTTGCGCAACTTCCGGTTGCGACAACAGCATGTAAACGGCGGTCGGCGGCAGGAACAGATGGGTCACTCCCTCGCTTTCAATTGTGTCTAGAACGTTGGCGGCATCAAATCCCGGCAGGATGACGCTGCGCGCACCAGCGGCCATCAACGCAATGGCAAGCACCCCTGACGCGTGGGTCATAGGCGTGATCAGCAAATGCACAGGGTCAGGTCCGGCATCAAAACTGGCATAATAGTTCGCGATTAGCGTGGTCCAGTTCAACTGCGTCAGCATGATCCCCTTGGGCCGCCCCGTTGTCCCACCAGAGGATAAAATTCCGACAAGATCATCAGGGCCAAGCGGCACATCGGGATCGGTTGAAGGGGCCGCGGCCATCCAGTCTTCCAGCCATGGTGCCGCGCCGTCTTGTTTATCCAGACAGATGAATTTTTGTATCTTTGGGCAAAGTTCACGCAATTGTTCCAGCGCCGGTGCAAGATCGCTGTGATAAAACAGAATCTCCACATCATTATGATCCAGGATATACGCGTTTTCTTCTACGCCGTTCTTGGCATTGACGGGAACCCAGATCGTGCCGGCACGAAACAAGCCCAGCATAACTTCAAGGCCGCTCACGCAGTTGGGGCTGTAAACGCCGGCCATCTTGTCGCGTCCGTACCCTTCGGCAGTGATGGCATTGGCGAAACGATATGTGCGTTCCTGAACTTCGCCGTAACTCCGGCCGATTTTAGCATCTTCCAAAGCGATCACGTTAGGGTTGATTGCGACACCCCTGTCGAAGAAATCGATCACACGCATAACGGTTTCCTATCTTGGTTTCCGGGATTTTCCCGCCTTGCCAGTCTGAACTCATACACTGATGAGCTTTTCGATCTCTTCGCGGTTGGCCAGCAAATCTGCTGTCGTGCCGCTCCACTGGACGGTCCCGTTGTCGACAACGTACTGTCGATGGGCCAATTTCATCGGCACGCGCAGGTTCTGTTCAACCAGCAAAAGCGTCATACCTTCTTCGTTGATCCGCCGCATCGAATCGACCAATTCATCAACGATCAGCGGGGCAAGGCCTTCAGTCGGTTCGTCCAGCAGCAACAGTTCCGGATTAGTCAAAAGCGCGCGCGAAATCGCCAGCATTTGCTGTTCGCCGCCCGAAAGCGTGTTTCCCGCCTGTGACGCGCGATCAAGCAGCACCGGAAACATTTCAAAAATCCGGGTTTCGGTCCATGCGCCAGTGCGTCCCATGACGGTTGCGATGCGCAGGTTTTCATGCACTGTCAGATTGTCAAAAATGCGCCTGTCTTCGGGGACATACCCAATGCCCAGACGGCCCAGTTGGTTCGGGAGTCGCGCGGTAACGTCGTCCCCTTTCCAGACTCTGCGCCCTGAAACCGGTTGCTTTAAACCGATGATCGTCTTGAGAATGGTGCTTTTGCCTGCGCCATTGCGCCCGATCAGCGAAACAACTTCGCCCTGTGCGACTTCGATCGACACGCTATGCAACGCCTGCGCCTTGCCATAAGTGACATTGCAGCTTTCCAACGCAAGCAGCTTCATTCCTCTTCTCCCAGATAAGCCGCTCGCACCTCGGCGTTTGCGCGGATTTCTTCAGGGCTGCCAGACGCCAGAATTTGCCCCTGAACCATCACGACCAAAGCACTGGAGACCCGCATTACAACGTCCATGTTGTGTTCGATCAGCAGCACGGTGCGGCCCTTGACGATCCGTTTTATCAGCTCCATCGCAGGCCCGATCTGGTCATGTCCAACACCGGCCAATGGTTCATCGAGCAACAGGACCGATGGGTTGCTCAGCAATGCCAGCCCGACTTCCAATGCGCGTTGATCGCCGTGAGACAAGGTTTCGGCGGGGCGGTGCGCCATCACCGTCAGGCCGATCTCTTCGAGAACGCTTTCGGCCCGTTCCCTGACTGCAGGAAAGCGGCCCGCCGGAAGCCAGAAGGGCTGCAACCTGTACAGATGCGCAAAAGCAGCAAGTTGAAGGTTCTCAAGCACCGACATGCCGGCGAAGATCTTGGTGATCTGGAAACTGCGGCCCAGACCGATGCGGGTCCGTTTATGCACCGACAGGCCCGTTACATCGCGCCCGTCCAGCATCACTTGACCACCGCTTAGCTTGGCATGACCCGAAAGCGCATTCATCAACGTGGTCTTGCCCGCACCGTTAGGTCCGATAATCCCGTAAAGCTGACCCGGCTGGAAGTCGAACGTCACACCGTTGACAGCTTTCAACCCGCTGAAGGAGACCTGAATATCGTTGCAACTCAATGATCCGGCAGTCATTGCATGTCTCCTTCGTCCTGATCACCTTGGAACATTCCGGCAATACCGTTGCGTAGGAAGATGGTGGCAAAAATGAACACCAGACCAAGGATGCCGTACCAATATTGGGTGATTTGGCTCAGTTCTTCTTTCAGTAATTCAAACAAGGCCACGCCAAGAATCGGACCTAGCAATGTGCCTTTGCCGCCCAGCACGGTCATGATCAAAACGTCGCCCGATGTGGACCAATGCAGCATTTGCGGAGAGATGTAGAAGATCAACGATGCCAGCAGGGCTCCTGCAACACCTGCATACGCACCCGAAACGATAAACGCCGATTGGCGCAAGCTATGGACGTTGTATCCGAGTTGCGCGGCGCGCACGTCGTTCGCCTGTACCGCGCGCAATGCCCGCCCGAATGGCGACCCACGCAGCAATGCCATCAGCGCCAGTCCGATCAGGAAAACCGCCACGATAAACCCATAATAGTTGTGGTTGTCGTAGAAATTGATCCCGAACAAGTCAGGCCGCGGCACGCCTGGAATACCGTCCAATCCGCCGGTGATTGCGCGCAGCTTGTTGGACGCAAGGATGTACATCATCTGCGCCAGGGCCAGTGTCAGCAGTGCAAAAAAAAGCCCCGAAACCCGAAGCGCAAAAAGCCCCATCAGGTAAGCCAGCACCGCTCCGACAATCGCCGCTGCAAAAAGGCCCGGTATAAAACCGACGCCATAGCTGAGGGTGAGGATTGTGAGCGCATAACCCCCTGCCCCGAACAACGCCGCATGGCCGAATGACAGCATACCTGTCACCCCGAAGACCAGATCAAAGCCGATTGCGAACAAGGCCCAGATCAGGATCAGGCTGACAAGGTTCACCCATTGCTCATCCTGCACAAAAAACGGAACGATAATCATAACTGCGATAATAATGCCCATCAGGGCCTGACCGATAATCCTGCGTGTCATGCCGAACGCCCCTTTGTGCTAAACAAGCCCGCAGGCCGGAACATCAGCGTTCCGATCAACAGGGCAAAGGTAAGTAGTTCGACCCATTCAGTTGCGTAGGTATATCCGGCCGCCCGCGTCATGCCCAACAGCAACGACGCAAGGATTGCGCCGCGAATGTTCCCAAGCCCGCCGATGATCACCACGACAAAACAGTCGATGATAACGCTGAATCCCATGCCCAGTTCGATCGGCACCAACGGTGCGCTAACCACGCCACCAAGAGCCGCAAGATACGCACCAAGCGCAAAGACGCCGGTGCGAACCCGGTTTACATTTACACCGAGTGTCTGAGCCATTTCCGGATCGGAACTGGCGGCGCGAATAATCATGCCCCATTTGCTACGGTCCAGCAGCAAGAACAGTGCCAGAGAAACCGCTGCACCAAAACCGATTACAAAAAGCCGGTATGACGGTATTTGACTGCCAAACATGGAAATCGGTGCCATGAAGATTTCTGGTGTCGGCACTTGCTTATAGTCAAATCCCCAGATCATCTTTGTCGCGTCGTCGATGACCAGAATGAATCCGAAAGTGAGTAAAAGCTGAAAAATGTGGTCGCGGTCATAGACCTGTTTCAGCGCCAAAATTTCGATCAGCGCACCAACACAGGCGACGATCAGCGGCGCAAACAGCAGTCCCAACCAGAACGATCCGGTCATATGAACAATTTGATACCCGACAAACGCGCCAAGCATATAAAGCGCGCCATGGGCAAAGTTGATCACCCCCAACATGCCAAAAATAAGGGTCAAGCCCGCTGCCAGCAGAAACAGCAGAAAGCTGAGACTCAGCCCGATCACGATAATGGACATATTCAGGGTTCCTCAGTTTCACCCCAAAAAAGCGGGCGACGCATGTCGCGAGGGAACAGCGCCGCCCAGTTCAGGGAGGATCGATTAACAGTCGCTAAACAGGCTATTTGCCGAAAACTCTTCGGTGATTTTCATGGTGAGGTCCGGCAATGGTGCCTCGCCCTTCACAACTTCACCCCAAAGACCGACCTGTTTGGCCTGATGGTCACAAGCGCGCATTTCCTTGCGCCCTTCGACCGAATTTTCATAGACCGATGTTTCAAATGCATCGACCCAGGTTTCCACATCCCAGCTGTCAGTCGCTTCGATGACATCCATCCACCAGCGAAGACCGTCAAATGCCTCGCCCGCGAAGGCCGAAGGGTAGTCACCGTTTGCGTCACGGTAGGCCGTCACGAATTCGGCGTTTGCCGGATTGTCGAGCGAGAAGTGATAACGCACGCCGGAGTTCACGCCCAATGCGGCCTCGCCTGTCGCGGCTGCAAAGATTTCATCCTGAAGCACGGGGCCGAACAGCACTTTGTTCTGACCCATCCCAACCTGACCTGCCTGCTTGCAGAAGGTGACGCCGTCATTGCCCGTTGCCACAACCAGAATACCATCGGCGTCCGAACGCGCCATCTTGTCGATGATGACCGAAAAGTCGCGGTTGCCAAGCGGGGCAAAGTCATTCCCGACGATCTCGACACCGGCGGCTTTTGCTTTTGCGGCAAAGTCGTCAAAGGCGCTGCGCGTGGCCTGATAATCAGCCGTGACCGCGTATACTCTCTTGATCCCGCGTTTCTTTACGAATTCAACACACATGTTCATTTCCATGGCCAACGTGTTGGACGTACGGAATGAGTAACGCGCACCGTCCATCTTGGTAATGCTGTCGTCTGCGGAAATCGTGACCAGATGCGGCACCTTGCGCTGTGTGGACAGGCTTTGCAGTGCCAGAGTCGACGCTGAGCTGACCGCGCCAAACATCAATTGCGTGCCTTCCGCCAACAGCCGGCTTGCTTTTTGTACGGCGGGCTGGGGTTTGGTTTCATCGTCTTCCCAGCTGAAGCGGACTTTTTTGCCCAACAATTCGCCACCCCGCATGGCCACGGCAAGTTCCGCGCCTTTGCGCATGTCATTGCCGATCAAGCCGTATGCGCCCGAGAAAGACAGAATGCCCGCAATGTGATAATCTTCGGGCGTTGCGGCCCGCAGAACCATTGGCGCAGGCAAGGTACTGGCCAAAGTTAGCGCCCCGGCGCTGCGTAGAAAATTCCGACGTTTCATAGTTTTCCTCCCGGTTTCACGCCCCAAGAAGTTTCTCCTGCAAGGCGAATGATGCGCTGCCCGGGATAAATCGTTCCCGGAAAAGCAGAATACTATCAGCAAGTTTGGCGGGTTTTATCATACGTCGGATCAGCAATCGGGCGGTAACAAATCATGGATTTGCAAATGGCGCAAAAGTGCATCTGATCGCGACCGTGTCCCTAACCCTCCCCCATCTCTTGCATCAAGCATCGCAGGGTTAGGACTGGCAGGGAATGTCCGAAAACGCCACAAATTTGACATTTTCTGCCAAATCGATATTATTTACCCATCAGTAGAATTTTGAGGTCATCGTCATGAAGGTGGGCTTGCTCCAAAACCTGCGTCTTCCCAAACATAGCATCCAGTTCATGTGTGACGTGCTGATCGAACACGGCATTGATCCTGACCCATTGCTCAAAGAAGCAGGTTTGCAGCTCAGCCTTCTCTCGGATCCATGGGGCACGCTGGACGGTATTCAGGAACTCACATTCCTGCGTGCCTTTTGCCGGAGTACAGCGCATATTGAAGGTGTCGCTTTTGTCACCGGTCTGCGTTACAGCCTGATCTCGTATGGCCCTATCGGGCTTGCCACGCTAGTTTCAGAGAATGTGACAGCGGGGCTGAGGGTTTTCACGCAAATGCAGGGGCTGGGATACGCACTGCTGGCATATGACATCACAGAGGACGATGAAGGTTTTGCAACAGGGTTTGTTGCCGACGACCAGTATGTACCGCCCGATCTTCTGGATTTTGTTCATGAACGGCTGCTTGGGTCCGGCCCGACCTTCTTCCGGGACCTGCGTCAAGAAAACCTGCCCATCCGTCTGATCGAATGCCCGTTGGACCGCCCGAAAGGCTGGATGAACCTAGAAGCGCGCTGGCAAACCGAAATCGTGTATCGCGCACCGCGCAGTTGCATTCACTTTCATCCTGGAACAGGCGCGC
The DNA here is from genome assembly GCF_027213915.1 of Sulfitobacter sp. G21635-S1. NCBI lineage: Bacteria > Pseudomonadati > Pseudomonadota > Alphaproteobacteria > Rhodobacterales > Roseobacteraceae > Sulfitobacter > Sulfitobacter sp. G21635-S1. Next base: position 5,054 of record NZ_JAPWGV010000037.1, on the reverse strand, counting down.
TGAAACTGCCGCTGGCGAATGCCCTTCTTGCGGTAAACTATCGTGTTTTGTGCGAGAATATGCTTGAAACCGGCCCCAAGCATACCGGAACAGCAAATTCGGTTTATCAGGTGTTGATGCAGGTGCGCGGCGTTTTTCCCAATGCGCCGGAAGTGGCCGAAACGCTTCATTTGTCAGAACGCTCTTTACATCGAAAACTTGCCAGTCAGTCGATGAGCTATCGCCAGATTATCGATAGCGTGCGCTTGCGCCGCGCACGGGAGCTTCTTGATACATCCGAGTTACCGCTGGCTGAAGTTGCAGATCGCCTCGGTTTTTCGGAAACTGCCAGCCTGTCGCGATTTTTCCGGCGGGTTTCAGGGGATTCGCCGTCCGCATATCGAAAAACCAGCAAAGGGTTATTCGCCAGTTCACGTTAGGATTAGACGACGAGACGCTAACACGACCATATATCAGAACGGAGTGACGCCATGAACAAGTCCGATGACGAAACGCTCACCTTCAAAGAGATGGTCGGGAAATTCGACGTCACCCCCCGAACCCTGCGGTATTACGAATATCTCGAACTTCTCAAACCCACGCTACAAGGGCGTGAACGAAGTTATGATCGCAAACAGATCGCGCGGTTCAAGCTGATCTTGCGAGGTCGTCGGTTCGGAATGAAGCTTGAAGATATAAGAGTTTGGTTAGAAATATATAAAAACAGGGGCTCAAGAGCGCAGCTTCGCGAATGGGCAAGGATATCAAAAATCCTCGAAAATAAGCTTCGCGCCGAGATAAAAGAAAGAGAGGAAGCTCTGGCAGAATTACGAGAAACCTCAAAGCTCGCCAATGAATTGAATTTCAAAAAGTGATCCCGAAACCCAACGCACCGACCAAATAGATGGCTGGTTGATGCAAACACCCATAATTTGGAAGCGAATGGATGGAGCTAGCTCTAAAACACAATCGACAAAGTGCTGGGACGTAAAATTCGCTTTTACAACATACAGCGGGTCCCTGCGCATTATTTGCCATAAGCGCGCTTATGCGTGTTTCTGCCCACATTCCAGGCAAATACTAAGTTGCAATCCGCCACATTCGAAACCGCCCCAGCCCTGTCACCTCACGAACCAAGTCCTTTTCCTCCATCAAGGCAAGGTTTCGCTGCACGGCTGCGCGGCTGGAACCAATCTGGGACTCAGCCATTGGAGCAGACACAAGGGGCCATTCTGCAAAGAGAGCTCGTAAGGCGGGAGGGGTTTTGCCGGATAGTGGCGCCATTTCAGCCTCTGCCTGAACCGTCCAAGCCTCAGTCTGATCCAGATGCCGCATCGCCGTTAGAACAGCGCTCTCCATCCCCGCCAACCAACGGGCCAATCGTTCGTCCGGAGAACCAGATGCACGCAGCCCCCCTGCTCCACCCATGGCGAGCGGCGCAAATATAGCACCGTTTCCGTTGCTGCTCGCAATCCTGGCCGCCGTGACGGCGGCTTCGATCTGGTCTCCTTGTGTCGCGTTGCCCTTAAATCTGAGACACGACGCGTTCGGGGATATTTTTTGCCCTTAATTATGAGATTCCACTGCCATCGCGCCTATGCTTTTCGCGCGCTGCCGGGCGATGTAATCGACCGCGGCAAGCAGACGTGGCTCCTTATCGAAGGCGCGCAATAGAGCAACCCTTGCATAGTCGTCGATGCCGGAGCTTGAGATGGCCGCTTTGACCAGTGGACGGGATTGGGCTGCATCAATTGCAGCAAGGCAAAACAGCCTTACTTCCAGCCTGTGGCCCTGAAGAGCGTGTAACGGATCTCCGCGGAAGGCCTTTAATGATATGGCAAAGGTGACCGCGCGCATTGCGCGCCGAAGTTGCTTGGAGCTGCGTAATCGCGCGGCGTATTCAAGCCGCGCGGCGCCGTTGCGCGCACGATTTATCAGCTTTTCGGGCATCTGTTCGCCACTGGCCTTGCCGAGCGTCGGCACAAGTCTCGTCCCACAAACCTGGCAGTCGAATGCCCAGGCTCGCCTCCAATGCTTGAGCGAAAGGCCCTCTCTGGAGCATTGCAGGCAATGCTGGAATGGTATCTGGGCCGTCAGCGAGGCTTCTCGTGTCGCCATTGCTGGGAAGGTCAAAGATCGCACAACATCTGGGTCAATCCGTGCGGCGTTGGCAATCTTCGCCGCCGCTGCCGCGTCGATGTTGAAGTCCAAGGACGTGCCATGAGTTGTATCGATTTCGATATGGGCCAGCAGTTCCGCATCATCACAGTAGTTGGCCGCCGCCAGCCGAGACAACCAACCTGACAACAACTCGTCTGGCAGCGGCGCGACAGTCTTGGGCAGCGGGTGCGGCTTCACACCCCGGACTTCTCGAGCCGCCGATGGGGGTTCGCATGGCGCGACCAAACCGGCGTCCATTTTACGATTGCGTCATCGGTGATGCATTCATCACCTGTTACAATGGCGTCGATGGAAAGATCCTTGATCAGGGCGAAAATGCGCGAGGTCACCCCACCGGTCAGTGCAAGTATCTGCTTGAGTGACTTGACCTTCAGGTTGGACTTCTTTTCCAGTGGCATGGCAGCAATAAGGGTCTGGATCATGTCCGAGAACTCGGCATCGTCGCGCCAGTTTGGCAAGTGATGTTCGTCCAGCCGTCGGGCAAGCTGGATATCACCACGGATGGCGTCGAGGGCCTCGCTGACCCCAAGACAGACCAGTGACACCTCGAGCTCATTGCTGAGATAACGAAGAACATTGAGAAAGCGTCGCTGTTCGCGGTGGGTCCCGGCCAAGAGGTTGTGGACCTCGTCGATCATGATCATCCGCAGGCCAAGGTCGCGCAAAAGCGCAATAACACGGACTTCGAGGGAGGCCACATTTTGAGCGCGCGCGCCCAGTGCCGTGGCCGGTGCCCCGATGGACGCCAGGATGTGCAGATAGAACCGCCGTTCGTCGGGAGCTGGCGGTGCTTGTAACAGCAAGAGCGGCGTTCGCGTAATTCCCGATGCTGGGTCATATTCCGGTGCATATCTGCGCGACAGGTTGCGGGCGATCATCGTCTTGCCGATCCCAGACGCGCCATGCACAAGAAGGCCAGGCATACGGGTTTGCCTTGGCGCTTCGATCATACCCTGCAAACGGTCCAGAACTTGTTCGGCCCGCGGAAAGCCAATCCAGATATCCGATTGAATGAGGGCGATCCGACCGTCTTCCTCTGTTGTCCCTGCCCTCAATTCACCATCTCTCCACTTTGAACAATGGGCGCGATGTATCACCCGTGTCGATCGGGCGCAGCCCTTCGGTTTTCGAGACAGCCGAGTTGGTGCCCTCCAATGTCCCTTTTCTTTCACGGGATCGGCGTTCGGCCTTCGTTAGGCCCCGACTTTCAAACTCGATCTGGCGTTGCTGTCGGATCAGCTCAGCCAGGACCAGCTCATTGGACCCGGATTTGCCAAGGGCACGGGCCTTCCTCATGGCTTCGCGATATTCCCAGAGCGGCACGGGCGGAATTTCCAAGTTTCTGTAACGCGCCTCAACATATCGGCCATCGTCCAATTCGACCCAGATCATTGAGATATCGCGAGGGTCGTAGCGAACGACCACCTTCCCATCGCCGCGCCCAATGTGGCCTGCAAGAGCATCCGACCAGTACCGTATCTGGAACAGATGGATGCCGTCACGCCTGACCTTACGCAGTTCGCTTGGCAGGAAGCTCACCCGAAAGGCTTCCATCTCGAAGGGGATGTCTCCCATCATTTCCGCTGAGAGCGCCTCCCATTTGGCGACGGGCGTACAGCCAAGACTTGAATGAATGCTGTTGTTGTAGCGGCAGATTTCCAGAGCAAACCAGCGATCGAAGTCGCTTAAGGTCATCGTGGCCATGCCCTCGGCGTCATAGTCGCCCTTGGCCACGACCGAGGATTGCGTTGTTCCAGGCAACAGGTGCACGGCCCCCATCATCGTGCCGATCAATCGTTCGATGTGCCCTCCGAAATGAGGACTGCCTGGCGGCCGATAGACCAGATCGATCCCCCATTCCGCACATGCCAACCGAAAGGCATGCGACCGGAAATCGCGCCCGTTATCGACGTGGATGCTATGCGGTTTACCCTGCGCGGGCCAAGGAACATTGCGCACCAATTCCGCCAGAAGTTCCGCCTTGGGGGCCACAGCCTGTGTCAGGCAAAGCGCCACCGACAGACGCGAAGGTGCCTCGAGAGAGGTGTAATATCCGGTCACCATCCGCGTTGCGACGTCGATCGCCAGCGTGACCCAAGGCCGCCCAATTGGTTTGCGTTCAAAACTGTCGACGAGAATGATGTCCGCAGGCGTATGGTCGATTTGCACGACCTCCAGTGGCCGGTTTGCCTTGTTGTCGCCTACGACCGGCGCAAATTTCTGGCGGGCCGCCTTTGCGCCTTCGCGTGCCTTGGCAATTTCACGGGCATCCATTGCATCCAGCCTGCGCTGAACCGTCCGACGTGTCGGCGGTTGCAAGCCCTGCTGCCAGCACGCGCTTCGGATTTCTGTCACGATGCGCGACAGGCTTGGGCGTTCCCGCCGTAAGAAATAACGGCGAAGATGTTCTTCGATCACCGCTTCCACCTTGCCGGATATCAAGGTTGTACCAGTCGGGCGGCCCCGTTTCCGAGAAGCCAGCGCGCTGGTGCGCCCACCCTCTTCGGCCAGACGCTTTATCCAGCGCCAGACAGTCGCCCTGCTGACACCAAGCTCCCAAACGGCGTCATTGATGCCACTTTCCAGACTGCCAGTTCCTTTGAGATATGCCTGAACAAGCGGACGCAGAACGGCCGCCCTGCGCGCCTCCTCAGCACCAGCGGCAACGAAGTCTTCGCGATCATCATCCATCAATATTTGCCACACGAAGCTGCGAACCCTGTCTCAGGTTTAAGGGCAAAAATATCGGATTTAAAGGCAAAATATCATATTTAAGGGCAAAGCAAGGCCGTTGATTTCGTTGGATTTCTCATCTCACAATTAAGGGCTACGCGACACCAGTGCATAAACTATCTCCGGTGATCGGCATTTTTGCGGCGCTTGCCGCTTTCGTA
>NZ_JAPWGV010000036.1:0-46170 GCF_027213915.1 Sulfitobacter sp. G21635-S1 | reverse complement strand
ACAATCCTCGGAAAATGCAAATATATCCGTTGCTTAGGGATAACTACGCAACTAATATCAAGTCATAGGGAGAGGCCGCAACGGCCCACCTTTCACCACAAGAGGAAAACAACAATGATCACAGCAACCTATTCGCCCGAAGACAATAAAATCCGCCTTTACCCGTCCGCCCGGCTGGATGATGAAACCTTTCAGCGGGTAAAGGACGCCGGTTTCAAATGGGCGCCGAAACAGGAGCTTTTCGTCGCTCCCAAGTGGTCCTGCAAGCGTGAGGATCTGGCCCTTGAACTGGCAGGCGAGATCGAACCGGAAGAAATGACCGTTGCCGAGCGCGCGCAGGCGAAAGCCGCCCGGCTGGACGCCCTTGCAGACAAACGCGCGGCCGAGTCCTCCGCCTATTCCCGCGCTGCTGACGAGCTTTCCCGTGCCTTCGAATTCGGCCAGCCTATCCTTGTGGGGCATCATTCCGAGCGCAAGGCCCGCAAGACGCAAGAGCGGATGCACAACGCCATGGACAAAGCAGTCAGGGCGCACAAGGCAATCGGTTACTGGCACTATCGCGCGGAGGGCGTCGAGCGCTTCGCCAACATGAAAAACGACCCCAAGGTGCGGGCGCGTCGTATTAAAACACTTTTGGCTGAACTGCGCGACTTTCAGCGCCGCTTGAACGGCGCGCACAAGGCCCTTGAAAACTGGGAAAAGCTGACAACGGATAACCTGATCCGCATGGCCCTGGGCCGCAGTGAAATGTATTCATTCAACCTTTATTCGGCGGTGGAGCGCGGCGACATGACCCCGCAAGAGGCACGGGAAAAGGCCATGGCTGGGGCGCGCTCGATCATCGAAAGCGACAACCTGGCGCGCTGGATCTCCCACACCCTCAACCGCCTTTCCTATGAGCGGGAAATGCTGGGGGAGGTACCGCGATTTGAGGGTGAGATTACTCCGACGCTCCTGCAAATGTTCGTTCGCGAGCATGGGGCCGACAAACCGAAGGGAGCTAAAGTGGATAGCGATCTCTTCACCGTCGAATGCAAGGCCCCCCTGCCCGCTCACATCGCGCAAGGCACAAGCGTTGAGCTGTCCGGCGATGAATGGCGTGACCTGATGCAATCTTGCGGCTACGTCCCCCCGGCCAAGAAACCGGCAAAGCCGCCGATCCTGAATATTAAGGCCGCCAGCGGGAAGATTTCTGTGGTGAACCCTTATCGCCGTGAGGAGATGATTTTACCTCAGGTCGAGCTGACCAAGGCGGAATATGCAAAAATCCACAGCGAGCAGCGTGGAACCCGCCTTTCGATTTGCGGCAACTTCCGGGTTCGGATTGCTCCAAACCCGAAACACGAGGGGCCGCGTTATTCGGCTGGCTGGGCTGCAATCCTGATCACTGACCAGAAGCAGCACGAGGCCCCCGCCAGCTTCGCAGATATGGAGGCGGCACAGTGAACCGCCCGAGCATTTACACCCGCCCGCAAAAGCCCCTGACCATTCCGGTCAGGGCGCGACGGGAACCCGAAGCCCTGGCGAAGATCAAGGCCCCCGAGGTGATCACCGTGGACAAAGTGACCGAATGCCACGTTACACCCGACGACGTAGCGCGCCGGATGGTGGAATACCTCGGCCCTATGGGGGATTATCTGACGCTTGAGCCAAGCGCAGGAACCGGCCAGCTGGCGCGCGCCCTCATCGCTTCGGGGCATAGTTCCCAGGAGCTGACGCTGATCGAGCGGCACACCAAACTTGCCGCATCGCTTTACGGCATCGCACCGACAATCAACCGCTGCTTTCTGGAGTATGCGGGCGACGTGAAAGGCCGGGCCGAGTTTCCTCGCATCATAATGAACCCGCCTTTTCGAGACGTCCGGAAGCACATCGCCGCGGCTCTTTCTCTTCTGGGCCAGGGCGGGCACGATGAACCTGCAACGCTGGTGGCCTTGGTTCCCATAACCTTCAGCCATGACGACGCCGAGGAATTGGAAGTCCTGCCAAACGACACTTTTTCTACGGCAAAGGTTCACACCAAAATCATAAGGTTTCGGCGCGGCTGATCCTTTGCAAACAATGATCCAGGTGGCGCGGAGTTCTGACCTTGTGTCCGAGCCACCAGTGGCTAGGCCCTGCCGAGTCAGCTAGTCAGAATTTTCTTTGTGGTGAAGAAACCAACTTGCCCCGCTTCGGCGGGGTTTCTTTTTGCCTTTTGGTGTCCCGCCAGATCAGGGCTTAAGCCCTGACCCGGCCGGACTGGCGCATTCGCGCCGGGGGCCGCTTGCGCGGCCCGAAATCAGAGTTCAAACTGAAAGTGATTTTTGTCCAAAAACTTCTTAGAGTATCGTTTTTTGGATTGATCACTTTTGACATGCAAACTAATATTAAATCATATGTAGCGGAGGCGGGTTTGAAATTCTTGCTAGTGGTGACGGTGATTGGGGCGGCGGCAGATGCGGAGCCTGCAAAATTTACTGCGGTTGTCGGTAGCCGCGCGGAATGTGCCGTGGGAGCCCAGGAGTTCTTGAGCAGTTTCGACCTTGCAGCAATCCGAAAACAGGAGGTTTCGTGCAAGCCTCTTGGTCAACCTTCGGGGGCTTTGGAGGTTCTGACCCGTGCTTACTGACGTCGAAAATGCGGGGAAAATGTTGTCCCGGACAACAATTTCAATCCAGGGTTGCGCAAGGTGTTGTCCCGGACAACATTTTCTTGAGTTCCGCCCGCTATGTAGCTAGCTATATAGCTATAAATTTTCGGGAGAGAGCATGGCTAAGCGGAGAACAACAACAGTGGGCATGAGGATGTATGACGACATGCACGAAGCCCTCAAAGAGAAAGCGCATCGCGAAAATATCTTCATGTACGAAATCGTAGATGCAGCGCTGAGAGCATATGGAATCAACCCTGATGAGGCAGGAGCAGAAGATAATGAAAACGATAGTCGTAGCGAACAATAAGGGTGGCGTGGGCAAGACCACCATCGCCAGCCAGATCGTCTATTCCCTTTCGGAGCGCGGACATTCCGTTTTGGGTGTGGACCTCGATAGCCAAAGGAATTTCTCGGCTTCCTTCGAAGGGGCGAAGACGCTTGGCAATGCGCTTGACCTGGTGACACGCGGCGAGGGCGTGAAAGCTGATCTGGAGAGCGGAGAGATTGGCGTCGTAACCGGCCACAAGGACTTGCAATCGCAAAACGCTGATGACGTGATGGCAAATGTGCAGGCCGGACTGGTTGGCAGTAGCGGTGCAGATTTCTGCGTGGTGGATACTCCTCCAAATTTTGGCGAGGCGGTTTATGGTGCGCTCATTGCGGCCGACTATCTGCTGGTTCCGATAGAGCTGAAAAAATACTCAGTTGATGGCATCGAGGGTGTTCTTGAGGCGTTGTACGCCGCGCAGGGCGTGAACCCGAAACTGCAGCTCCTGGGCATCCTGCCTTCGCGCTTTGATGCCGTGAAACAGATTGAGCGAGACGCCATGGTCCAAGTGGCGGAAGCTGTAGGAGACCTCTGTGTCCCATATGCAATTCGCAACCGCACTGCCTATGTCGTGGCGCAGGAAGAGGGCGTTCCGCTGGCCGAAGTGAAAACAAAAAGCGGCAAGGATGCCCAAGAAGAGTTCGGCCAATTTTTTGACTGGCTGTACGATAAGCTTGGCGAGGGGAAGTGATATGGCAAGGAACATGACAAGCACGCTGGATAAGCTAAGGGCGGCGGGCAAACTGGAAGGGCTGCAAAGCCAGAAGCCCGTCGGCGGCGGCGAACCCCTGACAATTGACATTGAGCTGATCGAACCCGACCCCGAGCAGCCGCGCCGCCATTTCGATCCGGACAAGCTGGCGTCCCTCAGCGCAAACATTGCTATTCGTGGTGTTTTGCAACCCATCACTGTCCAGCCAAAGAACCAGGACGGGCGGTACATTATTATCATGGGCGAACGGCGCTGGCGCGCAGCCAGGATGGCCGGACTGAGCAGCGTTCCAGTCCTCATTCGTGAGGCGACCGCGGACCTGCGCGCGATCCAGCTGACTGAGAACATTCAGCGGGATGATCTGACCACGATGGAAATCGCCTTGGCTGTGGAGCAAATGCGTAAAGACGGGAAGAAACGCTCCCAGATTGCGGCGGATCTTGGTTGGGGGCAGGCGCAGGTATCGCAATTTTTTGGCGTTATCGCGATGCCTGATGAACTTCAGGAACTTGCAAGAAACAACGTGCCTGTGCGCGCTCTTTCTGACCTTAATTCACTATGGAAGAAGGACGAGCAGGCAGCTCGCAGATTTGTTTCTGAAACTCCGCCGGAAGAAATCAATCGCGTCACAGTGGCCGGCTTGCGAGCGGAGGTCGAGGCGGGGCAGGGGGTGCCGCCGTCAGATGCGCCGCCTCAGGAAGCTCCTGCCGAGGACAAAAAGCCCAACCTCGCAGCTGGGCTGTCTGCCCTGTCCGGTGGAAATCCGCAGAGCGATGCTCAGGGCGGAAAGCGGTCGTCAAACGGCCAGGTTGCAATCCTGTGCCAGCAAGGCGATCAGATTGGCCGGATCTTGACCGACCGAAAGGCGAAGTCGAACAAAGCCCTGATGGTGAGCTTTGAAAACGGTGAACGTATTGAAGAGGTAGCTCTGACAGATATTGTGCTGTTTGAGGTGATCGAGCTTTGAGGTGAGAAAAATGGCCGCTCTACGATTTATGACTTGGAATGCCCTCTTGTTGATCCGGCGACCGTTTCAGTTCGTCGTGCGCGTTTTCATGTTCATTTCGCTAGGGGCGGCCGTTGTGAGTGTCGTCGTGATTTTCACCGGCACAGGGAACGAACAGATTGATGCCGACGCGCCGATTTGGGCGCGCGTCGCTGCGTCCGCTATCATGGTTGCCAGCTATTTTGCGTGGAGCGGGATTTCCTACTTGTTCGATAGCGCTCTGTTCAAGCTGACCCCAGAGGGACGAACACTTACCCTGTTCAACTGACCTGGCTGCTGAATGATGATGGGGGCGCGCTAGAAATAGCCGCCCCTTTTCTTTTGCGGGTGTCCGCGGCCGACCAGGTGCGCGCCTGCAGCCAATCACCTTCTTGAAATATCCTCGGGGGAGCGCGCGAAGCGCGCCGGGGGCAGACAGCCCCCGCAGCCGCCCTGGGCGGCTTTCGATGCCTGACCTTCCCACAAGTCGGCTCGCTTCCCTTCGCTTTGTGTGGGCGCGGTCAGCTCGCCGCCTGCAAGGCCCGCCCCTCGCCCCGTCCGGGAGCGGTCTGGAAAGCTCTGGCATCGAGGGTGCGGGGATCCGCGCGTCCTGCACAGATCACGGTTTCAGATAGGGCGGTTTCTCAGCCCGTCACCTTCGCAAAATATCCTCGGGGTCCGGGGCAGACAGCCCCGCCGCATTCTTGAATGCGGGCGCGAAGCGCAAAGGGCGAGAATCCCAAAATGTTGTCCCGGACAACACAAACGGTTGAAGGGGAGACTAATGCAGGATAGGCTAAGCGCCAGCATTGGGACACAAATTATCATGCCTCAGAAATCCGAAGTCGTCAAAAGCCGTGTGTCACCCGACAGCAAAGCCCGCTTTGAAGCGGTTGCTGCCGAGCACGGTTTGACCCCTTCGGAGTTTCTTAGACAATTGGTTGAGACTGTTTCCGGGGACGCTGAGGTTCCCAGCAGCAAGCCGAGCCAGGTGCGCAGGGAGGGCAAGCTGACCGTGCGGCTGGAAGCGAGCGTTCGTGCGCAGATCGAGCGAGAGGCCAAGGGACAGGGGGTTCCGCCCTCAACCTGGGCAGCCCGAATTTTGACAGCCCGTGCCTTGTCCGCGCCCCAGCCTGTTCAGGGGGAAAGGCGACATATCCGCTGGGGGTTTCGTCAGCTTCGCGGTGCTGCAACGAACCTGAACCAGATAGCAACGGCTATGAACCGAGGCGTTTTTACCGGCAGCAACTACGCCCCTACGCGCAATGAGCTGCAGGAGCTGCGAAACTCGGTCGCAAGCCTTCGGGACCTGTTGAGGCAATATGCTGCTGGCCGACTGAAATTTCAGCTTGGGGACGATTTGACCCATGAGTAATTTCAAGACAGAGCTTGGGTTTCAAGATTGCTGGGCGCCCCCCGCGCGTTCCGGTTCCGTCAAGTCGCCTGCGTCCGGGTATTTTTCGACGGGGGGAAAGCCCAGCCCCAAAGGCAAAGAACATCCCGAACAAGGGACAGCCAGGCAGGCTACGACAATTAGCGCCGCTGATAAGGCCCGTCTTGCGCGTGTCGTCAATAAAACGCCGGAAGTCATGGTGAAGGTGTCAAAGCCTGCGAAGGTGGACAAAAGCGGTAATACCATTGTCGTGAACCGTCGCACCGAGGGTATCAGGGTACGCGCGCATCTCGACTACATCAGCAGGAACGGGAAGCTCGACATTGAAACGAGTGACGGTGCGATCCTTACGGGGAAGGCTGCAACTGCCGCCTTGTATCATGACTGGATGAAGCGTCATGACGAGGATAGGGGCAATGGCGATGCAACCGACCGCACAAGGATCACGACCAGCATCGTCTTTTCGATGCCGGGAAACACGAACGCGACGGCTGTAAAGGACGCTGTAAGGGCCTTGGCCGAAAAAGAGTTCGGAGGACGCCATGACTATGCGATGGCTCTGCACACAGATACCAAACACCCGCATGTTCATTTGACGGTCCGGACTGTCGGCAACGACGGGGTTAAACTGAACCTTCGCAAAGCTGATCTTCAGCACCTGCGGGATGTTTTCGCGGAGAAACTGCGGCAGCGCGGTATAGAGGCCGAGTCTACGCCGCGCCATGCCCGCGGTGTCACCCGGAAGGGGGAGCGAACGCCGGTCTACAAGATGCGCCAGCGGGGAAAGACCCCGTATGTGGACAAGGCGAAGCAGCGAGAGGTGCGGCGTGATCTTCAGGAGAACGGTGGCCGTATGCCAAGCCGTCCTTGGGACGGGGCCATTGTCGAGCGTCGGAACCGGGTCATGAGAACGTACAGCGCGGCGGCGGCCTTGCTAGCTGAATCGCACGATCCCGAGGACAGGGCGCTAGGGCGGGCCGTAGCCGCGTTCTCTGGGCGATTGACGGACGTTACCACGGAACGGGGCGCTATGGCGCTCAGCGCGCCTGTGGAGCGCTCCGAGAAGATTTCTGGGGCCGGTCAGAAACAGCCCGAAGGTCGAGGTCGCGTGAGAGAGCGAGACGAGGACGAAAAACGGCCCGAGCAGTCGCGCGGGCCGTCAAGAGAACGCTAGGCTGAGGCGTCAGGATCTACGTTGAGGAAGCTGAGCAGTCTACGGGCACCCATCCCAAGTTTTCCAGTTCCGGCCGGGTAGGGTGCTTCATATCCGTTGCTTTCAGCGCAATGATGGAATTGCGATCCAGAACGCAGGGCGTTGCGGCTGCAATGATTTCCTCTTTGGGTAAGGAAAACGGGTTGAGTGGCCGTTTGCCGAAGATAATGGCGTGATCCGGGTCATAGGGATCATGGAAAACATCATATGCCTGGCCGGAAACCGTCGCGGTGGTGATGTTCGGCGCTGCCTTTGGCTCGTTGACAGAGCAAGCTGCGGTCAAGGCGGCAAGCCCAAATCCCAAGATTTTGTTCCTCATTTTCTACCTTCCTTTTTGAAAATTACCGTTCCCGGCTGCGGTCCTGTTGCTGGGTTCTTTCTCGCGGCTGTTCCTGGGACTGGCCCGCGCGTTTGCTAGATGTATCCGGGCTGGCCGGGCCTCTTACCCGAGCTTGCTCAATGATTTTTGAGACGTCCCCCGAGGTGAGAGCTTTCACAGCGGCTTGCTGTTTCGCACTCACATTCGGAAGCCGCTGAACATCGTACTGACGGCCAGCGCGGATCCCGTTTGCAAGTTCGTGGGACGCCATTTCCCGGACGGTTGCCCGGTCTTTGTCCGATACCCCAGCAGCCCGCATTTCCGCTTCGATCAGAGCCAGTGTGCTTGCAGCTCCGCGCAGCTGCGGATCGCGGGCAGCTTCTTTCTGATTCAGCCGTTCCTCCAGGCGGTCAGAATGCCGCTGCTGCTCTTGCTGGTGCTTGGTTCCGCTTTCAGCGTCCGGATTCTTCGCCATGTTGGCAGCCTCCTTTTTGATTTCATGTGAACCGGCACTCTCAATTACTGGCTCGTCTCGCTTCTGGACGGGTTCAACGCGGTTTCTGACTTGCTCCTGGCGTTCAATATCGCGAGCGCCCCATTCCCGCCTGAAGGTGTCTTTCTGGCGTTCCTCACCGGTCTTGGCGTCGCGTTCCGTGACCGTGACGGCCTTTTGTCCGTCGTCGTAGATTGTAGCCTTATCTCCGACCTTGAGCTGGTGCTTGTCGAGCATATCAGGAAGGCCAACACCCCAAAGCTTGTGAGAGCGGCCGTCCGCCAGCTCTAGGGACACATATGGCGTAGGGGATGCACCTTCCCGGTCCCGGTAAGGTGCTGTGCCGGTGTCTGTGATTTTCCCCTCTAAGCCCTTTTTGTAGTCGATCATCTGAATGACGTTTGACTGGCCTTTTGTCTGGGGCTCAGCCTGGGCGGTCGCATCGGATTGTCGGCCGGGAGAGGATTTGCCATTGTCTGTGCGTTCAATGACACGTTCGCCAATCAACTCAGCCCGGCGTTCGGCTTCGGCCCGGTCTTTGTCATTTGGCCTGTAGCCTTTGACCTCGATGCCCTGTGCGGTTCCCTCAATCCACATTTCCCGGCGGAACTCTTCCGGACCTTTCACCTTCATGGACGCCCAGCCTCGATGCGCAGCCAGCTCGATCATATCCATGGCCGTGCTGCGGTCCGCGTTTTTGGTGTGCAGGCTGTCGCCGCGATCCGAAATCGCTGGCCGTTTGTCGTCATAGGAGTGGAACAACTCTTGCCGGTTGGTCTCGCGTGTCAGAATGAACCGCTCTTCAAAGCTCTTTGGCATCGCAAAGCGTTCATCGTCCGTTTTTGCCGGTTGCGGTGCCGCTGGCTCCGCGGTTCCTTCAGGAGCATTGTCGAGAACCGGCGTCATTGCAGGCGGAGCCTCTTTTCCCGGCTCGCTGCTTTCTCTGATTTGCTCTTTGGCCGGTCGCGGTTCCTGAGGCTCTTTCAGGGTAACAGGGGCATCGTCAAACAAATCCGGCGTCTCAGCCTGTGATTTTTGATCACTACCTTCCCGTGCCTGGCCATGGGCGGTTATGTCCTTCTCCGCGATCCGGTCGTGATATGCTTTCCAGAACTGCAGGTCAGTTTCGCTCCCATTGTCGGCTTTCACCATTTCGAGGGACGGAGCCAGTTTGGAATGCTCATCGCCGTTGCGGCGACTGCTTGCCAAGGTGCGCGCGCCTTTATCGCTGGCCTCTACCACCATGGGCGCAAGCTCCCCGTTAGCCTCCGCAAAAGCTTTCCCGGCTTCGGCGGCCGTCGAATAGCGGGCCTTTTCGTCGGAAAGGGCATAGGACAGCTCAAAGCCCTGATTAACCTGGTTCTGTGTCTCAGCCATAATTACCTCTCAATCTATGCAACTTCGGGGCTGGGGAGATCGACGCCAAGCGACGAAAGCAGCTCCTTGGTCCCTTCTGGCGATGCTAGCTTTCCGGATTTCTTGAGCGCAGCGAGCTTTTCCCTCGCGCTCGAATGATCCAGTTTCAGCCGTTCCGGCATGATCTTGCCGGGGTCTTCAATTTCCTCGGTGGTCATTTCAACGCTGGCTGGCTGGCCGTTCGCAACATTCTCGTCGCGGTGCGCTGCCAGGACTGTGATCCGAGCCATTTCTTCCCGCAGCGCTGCAAGTTCTTCGCGGGTTTCGGCCTGTTCTTTGCGCAGCTCCTTGTTTTCCGCTTCGACCCGCGAAACCTTGTCATCGAGCGGGTTTGGAGCGATCGACGGTATGTCGGGCGGAGCAATCTTAGAGCGCTCCAAGAAAACTTCTTCGGCATAGAAGCGCAGCTTGTTCGCCATGACAGGCGGTTGTCCCGCGATGATCACAAGGGCTTTGGACTGATCCATTGCCAGCAGCTCCTGGGGCATCATCAGGGAGCGTTTTTGCTCGCTGGTGCTGACTGTGGTGCCTTTGCTGTGCGCCAGGTGCTTCGACTTGGATTCGCTTTTGCTTTCCATAGCCAAGGTGCCGAACCGTTCAGACAGATTGCGCGCTTCCTTCAGGCTTTTCGGCGTGAACACGACCTCGACACCCGCGTTGTCCATGTACGCCGCTGCGCCATCCGCGCCGTAAATGTCGGAAAGCTGAGCGGGCGTCTGAATGATCGTCAGAACCTTCAGGCCGTAGCCGGCGAAGTAACCGATGCCGCGCTTGAAGGACGGCAGTTCTCCAACGGCGGCAAATTCGTCCATGCACAGCAGAACTTTGTGCTTCAGCTCCGGATTGTTTTCCGGAAGTTCCTGCATGTTGGCGTCAACACAGGACTGAAAGAACAGGTTCAGCAGTGGTCCCAGGCGCCCGAGGTTGTTGGGGGTGATGCCGACGTAGATCGACATGCGCCGCTTTCTCAGGTCCGCGAAATTGAAGTCAGATTCCGACGTGGCCCGGTCGAGCATGGGGTTTGCGAACAAGCCCAGGTTGGCCGTGATGGTGGATTTGACGCTCTCGAAGGTGTTTTCAGACTTGGAGATAAAGTCGGTCAATGCGGCTTCTGTCTGCCACGACAGGGGGCGGTTTTCAGCCTTCCTGTCCGCGATCCGCTTCCGGAAAGTCTCAACGACATTGCCGCTCAAGGTGAGCTGCCGGAAGATTTCGCCCAAGGTGAACGGGAGCTCCGGGGTTTCTGCGAGATAACCGCCGACGCCGACGAACGCGGTTTGTGCAGCTCGATCAAAGAACGGGTCTTTTGACTGCACTGGAATGAAGAGATCGGCCAGCCGCTGCAGATCTTCAATCTGGAAGTCACCGCCGCGGCGAACCGTTGACAGGGGGTTCCAGCGGTGGGTTTTGCCAGTAGGCTCTAGCGGATCGAAGAGATAAACGTCCTGGCCGCCGCTTTTGCGGAACCCGGCCGTCAGCGTCCAGTTCTCTTTTTTAATGTCGAGGATCACGGCCGACCCGGGCCAGTTCAGCAAGTTTGGAACCACGACACCGACACCTTTACCTGAGCGCGTGGGGGCATACAGAAACATATGCTCAGGCCCGCCATAGGTTAGCAGGTTCTTTGTGGTCAGGTGGCCGGTGGCCGCAATCTTGACAGCTCCACCTTCCTCAATGTGGCGGCCCAGCTTGTCCACGGGTTTGCCGTAGTTCCGGGAGGGCAGGGGGCCGGTGAACCCGGCAATCAGCCCATTTTTGGACCGCAAGCCCGCGGCCTTAATGTCCCGATCCTCAGCAAAGCGAGCCTTGCCGTGCAGATCCTGTTTTGGCTTGTTCATCAGGAACGCCAGAACAATGAACAGGGCGGGTGCCAGTCCTGCGTAGCCGGAGAGTTTGACCCATTTTGACACCTCGGCCCCCGAGTAGTCAGAGAGGGCAATTCTGGGCCATAGAAAGAGATCCTGAATCGGGTCAAACGAGAGGTTCAAACTTCGGCTGAGAACGAAGCCAGACAGAGCCAAGCCGCCACCGATTGAAAGGAGTGCGCAGAAGCCAAGGAATGAGCCCTTGGCCGCTGGCGATAGGTCAGGCCATTTTTCAAGTATCATGACGTTGCACCTTCAAATTTCCGGCGTGGGTCAAAGTAGATTTCCGTGATGCGATACCGGCCGTTACCGCGCTTTACCTGCACAACCACATCGACCATCTGGAAAAGCATTTCCTTGATTTCAGCTCGCTTCAGATCGCGCCCCGCGTCACTTTCCTTCACCAGCAAGGCGAGCTGTTCAAAAGCCAGCATGGCCGAATCCGCGTGAATGGTGGTGATCGAGCCGGAATGTCCGGTGTTGACATTGCGTAGGTAATAGAACGCCTCAGCGTCCCGCAGCTCCTGCAGGAAGATCCGATCAGGACGCATCCGCAGGGAGCTTTCAAGAAGCTGACGGGCGGAGAGCTTCGCCTGGCCCTGGCCGTCCTTCGAATAGATCAAGCGCACATTGTTTGGCTGGGGAATGACCAGCTCCACAGTGTCCTCAATCGTGATGATGCGTTCGTGCTCTGGAATTACAGGGATCAGAGCTTTTGAGAAGGTGGTCTTGCCGGAGCCGGTCGATCCGGACACCAGAATGTTTTTCTTGTTCAGCACCGCGCACCGCAGAAATTCTTTCCAGGATTTTGCGGCATGGAGTTCAAGCAGCTTTTGGTCGACCTCGGACAGCGAATTGGTTTCGGTCAGAATTTCATCGAACATGCCCGACTGTTCGTAGTCGTCCAGGGTGAACGTGCGCTCAGCTGGCTTCCGGATCGTGATGCTGACAGTGCCATCCGGAACTGCCGGAGGAATGACAATCTGGATCCGCTCCCCGCCGGGCAGTGTGCCGGACAGGATAGGTTTTGTCGCGCTGATGGTTTGTTTGGTGAAGGTCGCCGCAGTGGTGGCAAAGCTGTTCAGGTGCGCGAAGGTGAGCGCGTCGATCTGTTCGACCTTCCAGCCCTCATAGGTTTCTATGAAAAGCTCTTGGGGCCGGTTGATGCACAGCTCAATAACATCTGGCCGGTCGAGGTGGTGTTGAATAGGAGCCAGGAAGGAAGCAAGCCCCGCTGGGGCTTGCCGGGGCGTGTTTCCATCGAGCATGGTTCTACCTCGTTTTCAGGCGGTATACGTTCGAAAAATCAAGGTCTCGGGCCACCATAACAGCAACCTCTTCACCTTGGTTCTTACGCAGAATGATTGGGACGTTGATGGTGCTTTGCAGTTCAGTCTGGGCAAGACTGCTCACGCCATCCGTAGTGTTTTCAATGGTGTCAGCATTGCTTTGGCTGGCCGCATAGCCGGCCAAGGCATCGTCGATCACAGACAACAGAATGGTGCCGCCGAAGCGCGTCCAGAACTGAGTATCAATGTCGCCGTTGAATCCAGCGCGGCCGAGGCCGTCAGTTCCGGCCGAGTCAAGAGTGACCACCACGCCATGAGGTGTTTCTGCCCGCGTCCAGATAACAAAGAGGCGTTTTGTCCCGCGTTGCAGGCCCCCGCGATACTGCCCGACAATGCGCGTCCCCTTTTCCAAAAGAATGACGGTGCCGGTGGTCGAATAGATGTTGTCTGTGACCGTGCATCTGACCATCCCAGGTTGGGATGAATCCATGGCGGTATCGAGCGCGCAAGGGATCATGGTCCCTTGAGTAATCGTCAGGTGAGGGTTTTCCAGGACGGTTGCCATGGAGCTGTTCAGCTTTGTTGCCTGCAATTCCGTCGCCAGGCCGGAAATACCTTGGCCCTGTCCGTTATCAGCGCTTCCAAACAAACTGCCGCCAGTCGCCCCGTCCGCGTTCACTTGAGGGGTGCTTCTGGCCGTGCCTTCAAATGCCATCAGCGGAGCCCGTTTTGAGCTTTCAAACAACAGTTCGGCTTGGGATGGTTCGGCCGGAAGTTGCTGTTCCTCGATTCTGATCCGCTCGATAGGGCCAACAGGCTTTTCTTCGACCTGGGGAGTTGCTGGCGCCGGGGTTTCAGGCTGCGGTTCTGCAATATCTGCGGGCTGAAACTGGCTGCCAGATCGAATACGGCGGGTGCTTTCCGTCACCTCTTCGACCGGCTGTTCCTCAGCGGAAGGCCATTGCAGAAATGCGAGAACGCCGAGAAAAGCAATGCCCGCGGCCACGCCGAGCTTTTTCCCCATGTCTGAACCGCCAGCCTTGGCTTTGCTGTCAGCAATCGAGGTGATGCCGCGTTCACCGTCCAGGGTCTGCCCATCGGTGGGGCTGTCTTGATCAATTGCCATTATTGGCTCCCTCCAATGACTTCGCGATTTACGCGGTGACTGGTTGTGCTGGTGCTGATCGCTGTGTGCCCCTTGCCAACGCCCATGTTGTAGATGGCAGTGACTTCCCGCCCCAGGCGGAGGCGGATTTCGTGGGCAACGCCATGCACAATCACCTCGTTACGGTGAACGGTGGTGTTTGCCAGGCGTTCTTCCCCATCGGTTCCGACCATGTAGACAGACGGCAAACGATTGCTGCGCTTGAAGGTCAGAACCGTCATATCTCCGTTGTCATAGACGGTGGACGGCTGCAGGTTGCGCGAGCCAGCTGCGAGGTATTGCCAGTTTTTGGTCCCTGAGTGCGCCACAGAGGCCGACAGGCGAGAGCGCGCTGCTTGCTCCTGCGCTGCTTGCCGTTCAGCTGCGCGCGCCTCCCGGCGGGCTTCAGCTTCATCGCGGGGATAGCGGAAACGCACCTGAAAATACACATCGCGGTTGTTCACCATGATGTCGCCTTCGCGGGTGATCAGCTCGAAAGAGTATGTCCGAGTGGTGCCGTCGGAACGGACGGTTGCAATCTGAAGGTTGGTTGGCGGATGAGGCTCACGGGCTTTCAGATAAAGGATGTTACCCCGCGGCTTGAACTCCCAGGCGACGGTATCACCGCCACCGACGTCCAAGATTTCTTCGGATTGGGCGAACACGATTTGAACGGCCGTTCGAACCGTGCCGACGACACGCACCACGTCCCATTCATTGTAGTTGACGGACCGAACCCGGCTGTCCGAGGTGCTGGGGTTAGGAACATCCAGCGCGAAGGTAGGGGAAGCTGCCAATAGGCAGGCGGCGACGAGAGGAACAAAGCGTTTCATTGCACCACCTCCGGATCTGCACGGTAGTCGGTGACGACAAAGCCGAGCGGGTTGATCATGCGGTCCTGTGAGCTGATTTCAGCCTGACCATCGAATGTGTAGGTGAGGGTCGCGACCCATTGGCTGCGCCGTTCCAGGTCCTCGTCCTCGTTCTTGGTGACGCGGTAAAAGCGAACTTGAGCCAGCCCGTCGTCCAGGAAGGAAACCGAACGAATTTGTACTTCGGCCTTGGTCTTTTTGCCGAAGATGTATTGCGGGCTGTCCGGGTTCGAGGCGTTGTAGTGGGCCGCAAATTCAGTCTGTTCTTCCGGGCCGGACATAATCTGCACATGGTCAAAAATGACGCTGCGCGCGGCATAGGAATAGCCTTCGCGTGTGCGGACATAGAGCGCCAAGAAATACTTGGCGATGGCCTCGTCATAAACTTCCCGGCCATCGGTAAGCGCCGTCATGACTTCGGGAACGCCTGTGGCTTCATCGACCCGGATCACGAATGGTTCAACCGTTTTCAGAGGGGCCAAGAAGGCGACGGCCGTGACACTGGCGATTGCGATTAAGCTGGAAACCCCAGCTACGGACCAGGCCAACAGTTTTGACCGCTGCGCAGCAGAAAGCCTGTCCTGATCAAAGGTGCGGGCCTGGTTAAAATACTCCTGAAGCTCTTTATCACTCTGGATCATTGGTCGCTCCATTTCCTTTGACGCCAATCTCTGACTGTTTGCGCTGAAGCGCTTCCTGGTAGTCCCATTGTGTCGGATTGAGAGGGCGAACGATTGAGCCTTGTACGGTGGGCAAAGGCGTAGTTGTTGCGCACCCTGCCACGCCAAGCAGGGCGAGAATGACGATCTGTTTCATAGAGGAACCTTGTTGTACGAGTTGAAGGAGCTGATTTGCTATTGCTTAGGAACTGAAATCATCGCCGTGATGCGCTCCCGCTTGAGCCGCCAGAGCCGCCAGAGCCACCGCCGCTAGATGGTTTTCCCAAGCTCTTTTCGACGGCTCTTTGAAGCATACCAGTCGAGGCTTGCGCCCCTGCCGACAGACCTGATGCCATGGAAGGGATCAGCAGGAAGAATATAATTCCGCAGGTAAGACCAACGAGGAAAGCAAAGTATGCTCCTGTGGCATCAACCCCGTTTGTTTGAGCCGCAATATTCGCAATCAGTCCGGTCATGACAATCGCGAGAACGATCACCAAGAGCTTCACAAGAGCGAAGTTGAGAATTTGGCTCAGCCAAGAGAAGAACCAGCCACGAGTGGCATCGAACAATGCGAAGCATATAAACAAAGGGCCAATGGCGGCTAAAATTGACAGAAAGAACGTAGTTGCCAGGGCCGCTGCAAGAGAAATGCCCGCAAACAACAACGCATACCCCATGATGAAGTAATAAACGACCTCACCGATAAGAGCGCCTGTCCAACCTTCAGAGGCGTGACGTTCAGCCGCTTCAGAGGCAAACAGATCAGCTTGCCTCATAACAGAGTCACCAGGAATTGTTCCGGCGCCGCCTGTTATGCCGTTGATAAACTCCGGAATACCTTGATTGATCGTGCTGCTGACCCACTGGGTGTAATCACCGGCAGAAGATACCAGGCTCCAGATGATTGCCAACTTGATCCCGCGAATGGCAAAATCCAGAACAGGCTCTTGGATCACGCCCTTCATGATGGCGATGCCATACAGTATCAAGTACAAGGTCATTGCAGCAGTAAGAGGCGCAGCAAGCGCGCCAGACATACCAGCAGCAACAGCGTCAGTCTGCTGTGTGAACGCCGCAATGAGGCTATCATATAGACCCTGGATCATTACGCACCTCTAGTCTGCAGAGCCAAATAGCTCCTGAATGGATTGACTTCTGGACTTCCGGTTTTCAGTCCTTTGCGCCTCTGCTGCGTTTTTGCAGTTTGCTTCAAGTTGAGCCGCATCGGTGATCTCACATTTGGACAGCATCGTTGCTCTTTCGTCGGGGTGTTGAATGTAGAATTCGACGGTCTTGTTCTCCTCACCTTTGCAGGCGCTGAGCAAAGGTGCAGACACAACGGCTAGAAGGATTAGAGCTTTATTGGTCACTGAACATATTCCTTATGGCGTCGCTTCTCGCTTCGCGGTTTTGATTTCTAATTTCCCGATTGCGTTGCTCTTCGACTTTGGTTTGAGCCTCTTGCAACATCGCCAGCCCTTGTATCCGGTTGGTATCATTTTGGAGCATGGCGGATTCCACTTGCAGCCGCGTTTGCAGAGCGTTGATTTCCTTTTGCGTGGATGCCCCGCCAATTGCCTGCCGCAAGCGTTCCAAGCCGGCCAACCGATCATCGGCGGACTGAACAATGCGATCCCCGATCGCTGCATCACGAGCCGATTGCGCACCGATGCGGTCGAGTTCCTGGCGATAAAAATCTTCGGCAGAAACTGCATCTGAAGTCACCCGAGTGTGATCCAAGAAGCCTTGTGCAGCACCAGACAGGTCGCCAAGTTCGTTCAGGTCGATATCGAGAGAGCTTGCGATTTGCATCGCGTCAGGACCCAGCAGCTCCCGAACCTGGGGGTTGTTCAGAGCAGCGGCAATATCAGCCATGTCTGTGAGGCCATTCACTGAATCGTAAAGGCGTTTGGCCTCTTCCAGTTCCTTGACCATCTGGGCGATTTCTTGAGCGAACTCTTGCTTCGCATTGGCGATGGCCGTTGCGTCGATAACCGGCACACCGCCAGCAAAGGCGGGCTGAGTGAAGGCCAGGACGGAAAGCAGCAGTACAGCCTTGATCTTCATGACAAGTCCTTTCGTTTAATGTGGAAGATGGGAAGCCATTGAGCAGGGTCAGGGTATTGTGCCCTGATGCTGTTCATCAGCTGGGTTTCTTCGGTACGCCCGGAAAGAACCGCCAGGGCATCATCCTGGCCGCGCAGATCCAGTTCGCAAACCACCGAGTTTCCGCCTTGCTTGATCAGGAACTGGCCGATGGACAACTCATTCCGGATTATTTGTGCTTCACGGTTTGTTAGCCCGAAATCCTGAGTCAGCTCACTAGCCTTTGCATTTTTGTTAGCGAAGAAAATTTGCGTAGCGCACTGTTCGATCACAGTCCGAGCAATGGAGCTATTAAGAACATCGGAGGTCGATTGCGTTCCCGCGATAACAATCCCGTTTTGTTTTCGGATCACCTTCAGCTTGTCTTTCACGAAACTTTCAAAAAAAGGGTCAGCTAAGGCTTTCCAAAACTCATCAATGACAATGGCAATGCGCTGCCCGGTGATCAGCTGTTCCACCCTCTGCATAAGGTACATCATCATAGGGTTGCGGATCGTGGGATCATCCAGGAAGGAGGTAATATCAAAACCGATAAGAGTATCCTCAAACCCGATTTCATCCCGATCATTGTCGAATACCCAGGCCAATCGCCCATCGTCGGCCCATTTGCTCAGACGGTTGCCAATGTCGTCTGCTTCGCCGGAACCAAAACCGATCAGTTCCCGCAGCACGGAAACAGAGCGCTGTTCTTGCGGCACATTTCCGAGGCCATTGATGGCCGCTTCAATCCGCGCGTTGTCGTCTGCCGTAAACGGGTGCTGAGGGTCTGAAAGCATGGCTTTTGTCAGCGCCACAAGGAAAGCTGCATTGGCGGGCGTCAGATCCAGCGCTTTGAAAGGAGCGCATCCGGTGCATTCACCAGTATGGAGAGCAAGATATGTGCCACCGGCAGCGCGTACAAAGATTTCACAGCCGCGGTCTTTGTCGAAAAGAATGCGTTTTACCTTAAGTCTTTCAAACTGAGACATGACAAAATTAAAGACGACCGTTTTCCCCGAACCGGTCGGGCCGTAGACCGCAGTGTGTCCTATGTCCCCGACATGCAGGTTGAGATAGAAAGAGCTGTCCGCACTGGTTTTCAGCTTGGCAACAGCCTTGCCCCAATGGTTTCCGTCTCGATGCCCTGTGGGGTAGTTGTGAAGCGGAGAAAGGGCCGCAAAGTTGCGGCTGGTCATAAGGGCAGGGCGCAGCCGCTTGGAGTGATTGCCCGGGAGCTGAGCCCAGAACGCGCTTTCAATGCCTAGATCTTCGCGTGCAACAACAGCTCCTGAGTTCTGCAGGAGGTTGCTCGCATCTGACACATTTGCCCGTAGCGCCTTCAGGTCACTGCCGAAGATTAGCAGGGACATATTGTGTTCGCCCATGACGAAGTTGCCCGACATGAGATCATCACGTGCGGTTCTCAGCTCGTCTGCCTGAGATACGGCATCATCGCCAGCATTCCGCATGCGGCCTTCTTTGAGCTTAATCGTTTTGATCGCCTCGGACTTCGCCACACATCGGAAGGACTGCGATAGGGCAAATGTAAACGGCGCGGTCAGAAGGTCGCTCAACATCGTGGGGCGCGTGGTCGAGGGATATTCGTTGATGCCAAACATAGCGCCGAAGGTGGAATCTGCCGGGTGCCGGATTTCCAGAGCCTCGCGGCCAAAAATCACTCTGTCGGTGTAGATCGCGGAGCCAATGCTTCCTCTGACCAGAGGTGTCAGCTCGTAGCGGCCGGTGATGAGCTGACGCAATACGCCCATCGGCTCCGAGCAGACAAAGCCATGCTCGCTGTTCACCAGCCCAAGCCTACGGGCACCGTAGCGTGAAAGGTTTTTGGCAAGAACAGCCGTTTTATCTTCGAGCTGTTCAAGCATGTCCTGATCCGCTTCGATCTGGCTCTTCCTGGCTCGCTTTACGCCTGTGGCAAACCGCGAACCGGCCAGGCCGCGCGGCTGCATATAGATGGTGAGATAAATATCATTCCGGTAAAGGCGTTTCCCTTGGATCTGCTCGCGGTAGGCGTTGTCGAGCCAACCAGAAAATTCGGAGGAGAAATCGCCGTCAGGATAGCTCGGATCCTCACTGCGGATGATGTGTGTGTAAATAATGACGTTATCGTCAGCAATATTGCGGATGTAATGGTTCAGCCCGTCGTGAAGCGAGTTGATGCCGCTCGTATCCGCGGTGCGGAACGATGCGCCTTCAATCTTGAGCATCTGGAATGCACCACGATTGGTCGTGATGATGGTGTGCTCATCGGCATGGCGCACGAACGGTAGGTAGTCCGTTGCCGTAATTTCCCGTTTCAATGCGCGGCTGAAGCCCATCAGTCGATTTCCTCAATTTTGTAAGTACGCTTGAGCCTTAGAGGGGAGGGTGACGAGCCGCCCCAATGGGAGCGGTTTCGGCATTTTGCGCCTGTATCGAAAAACCGAAACAGAACCCGAAAAGCATTTTGGTCACGCTTCACGACGAAGTGAGAGATCACCAAGAGAGGAACGGCCAGGACCAGGTAGAAGATTGAATCTCCAATGATCATGGCAAGCCCGCCGACGAACACCGAGATAAATGCCGCTTCCAGCGGAACACCGAAAACCATAGCTGGGCGTGTCAGCGCCAGGTACAGCTTGTCTTGATTTAGCCGTTCCTCTTCCATGGGGATTACGCGACGATCAGGTCAAGGATTTCGCCGGCCGCGAAGATCACGATCACGCCGACAATCACTTGGCCGGTCCGGCGCATGTCGATCACGTTGAACATGTACAGGGCACCCACGATCATAACCGCGATCAGGGCCAGCGGGCGGCGGGCGCTATTGAACTCGTTGACCACGTTGTTCAGGAAGTCGGTAAAGCCTGCAGCGGCGGCCGGGCTTGTGAAGCCGAGCAGAAGCACCAGAGCGATGCTCAGGGGGGCGCCCATCCGGTTTGTCAGTGAAGCGATGGATTTCATAGGAGCTTTCCTTTCAGTTAAATACGAGAGCGGAAGATTTCGAGCCGGAGGTAAACACGTCCCAGGCGGGCGTGCCGTCTGCTGGTCCGGCGACCTCGACAGTTCGAGTTTGGTTCACTTTGGGCGCCTCAACGTCCCCACCCATCACGCGTTCAACGTAACCGTTGGTGAAGCCGCGTGTGAAAGTGCCGGTGTTGTAGGCGGACAGTGCCTGATGAAGTGCCGTTTGAGGATCGGAACCCTGCTTGCGGGCGCGATCATACCCATCCCGCAGAACCGCCTCTGCAGCCGTTAGATTGGTGCAGGAGTCAAACACGGTCTCGACAGTAAGATTGAGCCAGCCCAGGTTGGCGTTGTTGATCTGCCCCAAGCCCATGTCGATAGAATGGCCTTGAGCAATAAGCTCGCGAGCGATCCGCGCGGCTTCCTCCTGGGATTTTGGGCTGTAGCTCCGGCGGTTTGTCCCGTTCACGCCGATAGCGAACCTGTTGAAGCCGCTTTCGGCCCGAACAATCTTCGCCATGATTTCCGGCGCCACGGACGGCGCACAGTTTTCTGCCAGAACGCGAAATCTATCTGACGGAATTTTCTCGGCTGCTGCGGGTGAGTGCAAGCACGCTGCGGCAAGTCCGCTAGCTGCTAGAGCCTTCATCCGATTGAGGGGAAGCAAGCGGGCCGGTAAGAGCCTTGATACGACCCTTGCCGTCAACTTTGATGGTTGAAATCGTGTTGTCCTCATGGACCACGATTTCGCTTCCGTCTCCGTATTCCCGGTGATGCTTATACAGCCCCGGCCAAAGCGAGAACAATCGCTTGTTGACCCCACCACCGCCTGCATAGCGAACGGAGATAAGGACTGCTTCGGAACCATCTTCACGGATGTACGTGCACGTGTATCTAGGAGAGTTGGAACGGCCAAGGTCATAGTAATCGTACCTGCAATGAAACTTGGCGTTCTCTTTCAGTAGCTTAGCTACATCATAAATCGAGATCACGCCTTCTGCCCTCTTACTGTTGTTCATGGCCGTCCTCTGAGTTTCAGTGCGGCCTCAACATAGCCTTTGTCCCATCCTTGTAAATCAATGTCAATTGCAATTTTTAAAATCGCATACCATAGCAATTTTTGTTACCGCTTGTCATAGGCAAACATGTGCGCTGTTGCAAATTCTGTTCATGTGAGCAAAAAGTGAAAGTGGCTTGGTGGGTGGCCTAGCGTCAGCCTGTCGGGTAACGCTCTTTTAAGAATTATTCAACCCGCGATTTTCGTGTAGGGGTTGCGGTACCAGGAGGATCGTATGACACCTAGAAATTTCTCAAGAAATCTCGTCATGGGCTGTTTGTTGGCAGCGGGGATTGTGACTGGAAGCGGCAAAGATGCCGAAGCGGGTCCCGGAGGCGCACCCATAGATTGTGCCATTCTGCTATGCTTGGCAGGCGGCTGGCCTTCGTCTCCTGAGTGCAGCGCGGCACGGGCCGAGTTCATTCGCCGGATCACGCCTTGGCCGGTCGAGCCGCCGCTGCAAATTTGGCGCTGCCCTCTTGGGGCTTCAGCGTCCTCACCCGCTAAACCGAGTTTCCGTTCACGGGTTTTTGAAGCGGCAATGCGTAGTTCAAACGCCGCCTCGATTCTCCCACCTTTGCGCACCCCTTCCCCTGAAAAGATTGCGGCCCAGATCATCCAGGCGAACCAGGCTGACATCGACATTTCGGGCCAGGAGTTCAACTTTGTGCGCTCGATCCGCGTGTATCACGTTGAATTCACCGTTCGGAAAGAACGGGACTACTGCGGCGAACATGACGCTACCCGTGTCGGTACCTACGGGCCGCAGGGTGAGTTTTCATGGAGCGGGTATTCGGCCAAGTCGGTTCCAACCTATGTAATGCCCCGCGTTAAGGGGTGTCCCGATGGGCGCGGCAGAGTGCGGGCTGTAGGCGTCGAATGGAAGGATTACGAAGGCAACATAGGGTCAGAGCTTGTACGCTACTGAAACCCTATATAGTGGGCCGCCGGCCATCACTCACGAAAGTTTGCGGTGGCCCACTATCATCTGTTAAGTTTATTCACAAACCAACAACAAGAATCAAAGGAGCAGTAACCACCCCCCTTAAAAACCAGAAACCCCCGCAAGGCGGACCTTACGAGGGGGTTTGGTAAACCACATAGAGCGCCAACTCTTATGTAGGATCAAGTGTCACCTACGATTTTACCATTCCTCCGACAAAGCAGGCAAGCAAAAAACGCAGTTTTGCGAACAGAGAAATTTTGCCTGCTGGTTCAGCCTCGCAGAATAAATCGAGGACAGAGGAATGAACGAGCAGTATTACCCCGCTCTGCCGCAAGGGTGGCAGCGGAGCCATGTTGAAGAGCTACTAGACGATATTGCCCCGGCTATCGGCTTGGGCGCCAAGCGTCTCAAGGCACTGCGGCATATGATGAGGCGGACCAGACCTAGCGACTGGACGTCGAAGTCCGCTGAGCCTGTCTATTTCGGCACCCAGGCTGACACAGCATATGCGTTGGGCAAGACCGAGCGCGCACTGAGGAATGACGAATACGCCCTTGAAGCCGTACATGGCCTGATCGAGAAGCGAGTAAAGGCCAATGGTAGCCGGTCATTCTACGGGCAATGCGGGATCGTCTTTTCCCGCCTGATTGACCTGGTGCCGAACCTGATCGAATTAAGGGAACGTCTCAAAGCTGACCAGGCGCGGATGCGTGAGCTGGTTCAGCTGCGCAGCACATATCTGCGGCATATGAAACGACAGATCGAGGCAGCGTCACCGGAGCTTGCCAGCAGCACAGATTTTTGGGCCGCTACTGAAGCCTTCGAGCAATGGCCCCATAGCTCAAAGCTTCGCAGTATGGCTCTGGACGACCTGGAAGCCCATGTTTCGGAGTGCCGGAAGCTCTGTGGACAAATCGACAGTCTGATTGAAACTTGCGAGGATTCTTCCTGTCAGGCGGAAGAAAACTTCCGGTCCCTATTACAAGAGAACACTAAAGAATCTTCTGTAAAATGTAATGCCAGCATCCACAAATGGACCTCGGGCAAGCCCTCGGACATAAATTCTTCTGACGCCGGGCCTAGCGGCCCGTCGAATTGCTTAGAAAACAAGCATGTGGTTTCGCCGGAGGTGTTCAAGTCGAAATTCTTGGAGACTTTGAGCCCTCAGAAGCTCTTTGACCTCGCTAGCGAAGACATGAAGCTGCACATTCAGGCACGTCAGGGCGCACGAGATAGGGTTCGTATGTTGGACATTATCGAAGCCGTACAAGACCTGAAACCTTACCTTGGGATCAATCACAGTGCCTGGGTGGCAGCAGCTCACGCTATGGGACCAGAACAGGCAGCGGTCTGCGTTCTGATCATTGATGCAAACCGCAATCACCCTACCCATCCAGTGAGAAACCCGGGCGGCGCGCTCCGGGCAATGCTTAAGCGGTTCCGCCGCAAAAAACTCAACCTCGTTGGGAGCCTGATCGGGCTTTCGCGGCGGCGCGACGTGTAGAAGGACGAACGCGATGGACAAGATTCCTCTGATCTTAGCGGTTGTTTGGGCGAGTTCGGCCGGTGCCCAGGAAACCTGCATCGAGCCTTTTCGCCCAGATGCGGAGTATCTGGCTGACGGTGGGTTCTCGCCGGAAGAAATGCGCGAAGAGTTCCGGACCTACTTTTCCGAGGTTGAGGACTATCTGAATTGTCTCAACAGATCCGGCGCGCGGATCCGGCAGGAGGCAACCGCGGCCGCGCAAGATTACAACCACGTTTTGGATCGCCACCCCGTCAAACCAGGTCAAAGAATTGAACAAGAACCAGTTCCGCGCGTGGAGCTGAGCGAGAGCGGAACGCTGTTTTTGGACTACGAGGCGGAGTGGCTGCAATGATCAAATGGGGAGTGACGATCCGGGCGACCGGCGCCTGTCTGGCGCTGTTGGGAGGGCTTTTGTTCATTGCGCCCAATGTCGAGCCGCTGGCCGGAGGCCAGAGCTATGGCCCGTTTGTTCCGAACATCATCGACGGCGATACTCTGGGTAATGGGACGGAGCGGTTTCGTCTGGTTGGTGTGGATAGCTGTGAAATGGGGCAGCCGATCCAGTTTCCAGACCAGGAGGGCGAGCTGAACTGCGGTTACTTCGCCAGGGCATTCGTAGAGGAGTTTATCGGAGATCAGGAGGTCACTTGCTACGATCAGGGCGCGCGCAGCTATGAGCGGATCGTGGCCCGGTGTTTTGTCGGCGGCAGCTGGCCTTGGATGCAGACAGACATAGGAGCGTTTGCAATTTATTCTGGCTGGGCCGTGCCAACGGAACATGCCGGGGCCATGTACCAGGCTCGCTACCTCATGGAATACATGATGGCTAGGTTCGCGCGCCGCGGCACTTGGAACGGCTCAAGTGTTCTTCCCTCAGTCTGGCGCGCGGCGAACCAATCTTAACCCGGAAAGGATCACAATGACTTGGTTACGTGTAAAACTGGCAGCCCGGGCAATTTCTCGCATGGGCGGTGGGACTAGATTTTTCTGGGGAGGCTTCGTGGGCCACCATCGTATTATGATGCTGGTGTCCGCTATTTTTGTTTTCTATATGACGGTTGTGCTGATCGCGGATTTTCCTGAAATGCGCGCCTGCCTTGAAACTAATCAACCCTCTCATTGCATCATGCCAATGTATGAGGCCATCATATTGGATGCCTCTGGATTTATCATTTTCCTTGCCGTCTTGGGTTTCTCCCTCGGCGTCGCTCTTGAGTGCGTGATCAAGCCGATAGCTAAATCCCTCACAATCTCTCAGGAATTAGAAACACTTGCGGCAGAAGGTGTTCCAGAAGCGGCCCAAGCACTTGCGGAACTGCATGACGAACGCGGTGCCGATGCTCATGCTTTTTTGTGGCGACAGAAGGCCGCGGCTCTTGGTCACCCAACAGCGATAAAGCAGCTTAAAGGTATGGAGGGATAAGGCCTGCACCTGGACGATGAACATGCTGGGGCCTTGATCCAATTGGATCAAGCAGTATTCACGGGTCTTGGTGGATGCTCGTCATTAACCATAGTGTTGAAACGAGCAATTGACACTGATGGAGGCAAGTTGAGTGACAGAGCACGAGCGGCAGGTTCTGCGCTTCATTTACGGCAGAGGTTTGGTGTTTAGCATCCAGCCTGAAAGGGTGTCGGAATCTATTAGGATGCTTCTCGAAAATGGTCTGATCGAACGGGGTCGAGATCCAGATGAAGATGCTGGGTCAAACGTCTATCGGATCACGTCCTGGGGACGGGTCGTTCTGGGTGTTGATGAACTGGCGGTCCAGTGAATGTTCCGCCATTGTTCTTCATAACCCCCATCTGTGCAGCTTCGGGTCGGTTGGGCTTACTTCGCTCGTGCGTTCGTGGAAAAGTTTATCGGGGATCAGGAGATCACTTGCTATGATCAGGGTGCGCGCAGCTATGAGCGGATCGTAGCCCGGTGCTTTGTAGGCGACGCCTGGCCTTCAATGGAGACGGACATAGGCGCGTTCGCAATTTATTCTGGCTGGGCCGTGCCAACGGAACATGACGGATCCATGTTTCAGGCGCGCTACCTCATGGAATACATGATTGCTAGGGCAGCGCGGCGCGGCACCTGGAACGGTTCGAGCGTCTTACCTTCAGTTTGGCGAGCGTCGAACAGGTAAGGCTCCTAGTTGTAACGGCTTGAGATCATAAATCGTCGGGCGCGAGATCATCGCCGTTTTCGGCTCAGATTGTCTGAGACCATAATTATGCTCTGGCTCACAATGCTTGCGACTGAGCGCAGATTATCTGAGACGGGCGCCCATTGCTGAGACTCAGATCAGGGTCGCGAGACCGATGGCAGGAAAGGTGACCTGCGGGGGCAATGCGGTCATAGGTTTCCGGATCGGGTTTTCTGGTGCAGCGAGGCCAGAAATCCTCAGCACATCGTCACTGCCAGAATAACGGGCGTTTTCCTTGTGAGCGTTCCACTGATCGGTGCCCGTTGCGAGCCGCGGCCATTCACGTCTAGCGCGGCGAAGGTTTCAGGAGAGCCCATAATTCCGAATGCTGCATCAGGCACGAGTGGCGGCGATGCTGCAGAAGGTTGCCTTTGCAAAGAAAAGGAAACGAATTCGAGCATAACGGCACGCACAGCCCTTATGCTCGAACCAATCGTTGAGTTTCATCAGTTAAGACCGCACCAGCTTCACGATTATTTTCAGACTCTGAGCTACAATATAGATGTCACCCATTGCGTCGATCTTCTGCAGAATGCCCTTGCTGCCGTAGTAGGCGATCAGCGGCGCGGTCTGCGCGTGATAGGCCTCCAGCCGGCTGGCAACGGTTTCCGCATTGTCATCGGCGCGGCGTTTCATTTCGGTGCCGCCGCATTTGTCGCATTTGCCGGCCTCGGCGGGCTGCTTGAAGCTGTCGTGGTAGCCCTCGCCGCAGCCGCCGCAGGTGTAGCGGCCCGAGATGCGCTCGACCATCGCGGCGTCGTCCACCTCAAGGCTGATCGCGGCGTTGATCTTCTGTTGGGTTTCCGCCAGCAGTTCATCCAGCGCCTCGGCCTGCACGGTAGTGCGGGGGAAGCCGTCGAGGATCACGCCCTTGGCGCAGTCCGGTTCGGCCAGGCGGTCGCGCAGGAGGTCGATGACGATCTCATCCGAGACCAGACCGCCAGCCGCCATCACTGCCTGTGCGGCCTTGCCTGCCTCGGTGCCGGCGGCAACCGCCTCGCGCAGCAGGTCGCCGGTGGAGAGCTGCACATAGCCGAATTTTTCCTCCAGCATCCGCGCCTGGGTGCCCTTGCCGGCGCCCGGAGGCCCCAGCAGGATCAGAACGGCGGGGCGGGTGAGTACTGCCATATTCATGTGTCTATCATCCCTTGTTCGCGCGGTTTTCGATCAGGTCCTCGACCACCGACGGATCGGCGAGTGTCGAGGTGTCGCCGAGGGAGCCAAAGTCGTTCTCGGCGATCTTGCGCAGGATGCGGCGCATGATCTTGCCGGAGCGGGTTTTCGGCAGGCCCGGTGCCCATTGGATCACATCCGGCGAGGCAATCGGGCCGATCTCGGTGCGGACCCAGGTGCGCAGCTCCTTCAGCAGCTCGTCCGACGGCTCGCGGTCGTTCATCAGGGTGACATAGCAGTAGATGCCCTGGCCCTTGATGTCATGCGGGTAGCCGACCACGGCGGCCTCGGCCACGGCAGCGTGGGCCACCAGCGCGCTTTCGACCTCAGCCGTGCCCATGCGGTGTCCGGAGACGTTGATCACGTCGTCGACGCGGCCGGTGATCCAGTAATCGCCGTCCTCGTCGCGGCGGCAGCCGTCGCCGGTGAAGTAATAGCCCTTGTAGTCCGAGAAATAAGTCTTCTCGAACCGCTCATGGTCGCCCCAGACGGTGCGCATCTGGCCCGGCCAGCTGTCCTTGATGCACAGCACGCCCTCGACGCCGTTGCCCTCGATCTCGGCACCGGACTGCGGGTCCAGAACCACCGGCTGGATGCCAAAGAAGGGTTTCATCGCTGCACCCGGCTTCATTGCGTGGGCACCCGGCAGCGGGGTCATCAGATGGCCGCCGGTCTCGGTCTGCCACCAGGTGTCGACGATCGGGCATTTGCCCTTGCCGACCACCTCGTTGTACCAGTTCCAGGCTTCGGGGTTGATCGGCTCGCCCACGGTGCCCAGCACCTTGAGGTCACTCAGATCGCATATCTCGACCCAGGAATTGCCCTGGCCCATCAGCGCGCGCAGGGCGGTGGGGGCGGTGTAGAACTGGTTCACCTTGTGCTTTTCGCAGACCTGCCAGAAGCGCGAGGCATCGGGGTAGGTCGGTACGCCCTCGAACATCAGCGTGGTGGCGCCATTGGCCAGCGGCCCGTAAACGATATAGCTGTGGCCGGTCACCCAGCCCACGTCCGCGGTGCACCAGTAGATGTCGCCGTCGTGGTAATCAAAGGTGATCTCATGGGTCATCGCGGCATAGGTCAGATAACCCCCGGATGTGTGCACCACGCCCTTCGGCTGGCCGGTGGAGCCGGAGGTGTAGAGGATGAACAGCGGATCCTCGGCGTTCATCTCTGCCGGTGCGCAGTAGTCATCGGCTTCCAGTGCCATCTCGTTATAGTCGTGGTCCCGCCCGTCAACCCAGGTGGTCTGGCCGCCAGTGCGTTTGACCACCAGGCATTTCACAGTGTCCTTGGTGTGAAGCAGGGCGGCGTCGGCGTTCGACTTCAGCGGCGTCTTGCGGCCGCCGCGCGGGGCCTCGTCGGCGGTGATGATCACCTTGGCGTCGCAGCCGTTGATGCGGGCGGCCAGCGCGTCGGGGGAGAAGCCGGCAAACACGATGGAATGGATGGCGCCGATGCGGGCGCAGGCCAGCATGGCATAGGCCGCCTCGGGGATCATCGGCAGGTAGATCACCACCCGGTCGCCTTTGCGCACGCCCATGGATTCCAGAATGTTGGCCATCCGGCAGGTGCGGCGGTGCAGCTCCTTGTAGGTGATGTGCTGGGCGGCTTCCTCAGGATCATCCGGTTCCCAGATGATGGCGGTCTGATCGCCGCGGGCCGCCAGGTGGCGGTCGATACAGTTGGCGGAAACGTTAAGGGTGCCGTCGGCGTACCAGTTGATCGAGACATTGCCGAAGTTGTAGTTCACGTCCTTCACCTGGGTGAAGGGCTTGATCCAGTCGATGCGTTTGCCTTGCTCACCCCAGAACCCTTCGGGATCGGACAGCGAGGCCTCGTACATCTCCTGATACTTGGCGGCATTCACATGCGCCCGGGCAACGGTTTCGTCGGACGGCGGATAGACAGCGTCTGCGTGCAACGCGTTCATTTTGGGTTCCTCCCAATAGTGTTCTGATTTTAGTGAGTAGTCGAAGATTCAATCATTTCCGAGGTCGCTGAGAATTCCGTCGGCGTTAATGATTGATTGAGCAATCTCAAGCGTCGTCGCACGTTTCGCCATCGCTTGTTTACGTATTATGGCATAGGCGTCTTTGTCGTTGATTCCGCGATGCCGCATCAAGATGAACTTTGCATCGTTCAGCTTCTGAATGTTTTCCACACGTGACTTGAGCTTTTCCAAATCCTTTACAAACCGCCTGCGCTCAGACCAGTAACGTCTCGCCATCAGTATCGCACTCATCACCCCAGTCGCACGCAAGGGCTTTGTGATAACGGCATGGGCGCCAATTTCGAAAAGCCCGTCCAGTACAGAAGGGTTCTCATATCCAATGATGGCAATCACAGCAGGTGGTTCGCCTTTTGTCTTGTTTAGCAGCGGTTTTATTTCTGTTGGACTGGTTTCGTTCACATCAACGAACAGAACGTCGATGTTCTCGGAGATACTGCTTGGAATTGGCCAAATCGCTTCAAAACCACAACCAATTCTGTGAATTTGCCGCAGAAGCTCTTCTGCCGTTTTATCTCTAGGGTGCACAACTGCTACATTGAGTTCGCGGAGGTTTTGTATGAAGTTGCTCATCGGCCGGACTAGCCTCCGATTACTTTCTGAGTTTGCAGGCTCCAGTCATGAATTGCTGGGTACACCAAGTAGGGATCAGGTTTGATCATATGGCGAACCTTGCTTTGAATTGAAAACTCACCTGCGTTGTTCACAACCGCAATTCTGGACTGAAGGTAGGTGTGATTGTTATCTGGATCGACCTTGATCTCACCTTGCGGTGCTTGAAATGACATACCTAGCAAAGCTTCCCGGATCGCGTCGGTGTCCATCTCTCCGCAATCTTGCAATGCCCGTGCGAACAGATGAACCTGAGAATAGGCTGCCTCACAACAACTTGTCACATCCATTGTTGAACCGAACCTTTTCTTGTAGCTCGCCAGGAATCTTTGATTGGCCTCTGAGATTATTGATCGGAAGTAAGGAGCCGCGGTGATATGACCGACGGAAGCCTCTGCCCCGATTTCAGCGATTTCAGCTTCGTTCGTCGTTAGGCTAGCAATGGGTCGATCTAGGCCTCGTCCGCCCGCCTTGAAGTACGCAGTGTAAAAATTGATACAGCCTTGTCCGACTACCGTCGAAAAAATAGCGTCCGGTTTCTCTTTCAGGATGTTCTCAATGATGTTTTTGAACTTTGGAACACCAGCGTTGAGCGGAACGTATTCTTCGCCTACCACTTCGCCGCCTCCCTGCCGAATTACATTGCGCATCACGCGATTTGACTCGCGTGGATAAATATAATCGGACCCAACAAAGTAAATTCTCTTCCCATGAGTTTCCATGAGGTATTTTGCAAGCGGCACACTGTTTTGATTGGGGGTTGCTCCGCCGTACATTACATTGGGGGAGTACTCGAACCCCTCATATAACGTTGGATAAAAGAACATGGCATTTCGGCGCTCCACAATAGGTAGAACTTCTTTTCTCGTTGAAGACATGTAGCATCCGAAGATTACACTGATTTTGTCTTCCACTATGAGAGTTTCGGCTAACTCACCGTATCGCTTTACCACCGATCCGGGGTCATATGCCACAGGCTCAATAGGTTTGCCCAACACCCCCCCATTTTCGTTAATTTCATCGATGGCAAGCAATGCGCCATTGAGTTGTGACTTTTCTATGATCGATGTCACACCAGATGTGGAAAATAGTACTCCAACTTTCCATGTATCTTTAGCTGTCACTGAAATTACCTCACTTACATCCGCTCGAAACTCACATCTTTGCCCTGTTTTCTGGCAACTATATGAAGATCTTCAATTGCAGCTCCGGCCGCCTTCGTTTCAGCAAGCAAGAATTCCGCAAGCGGGAACTCAAGATGCTTTCGAAGCAGGCGACGAAGCCCGCGTGCGCCAAACCGATTGTCAAAACCCAGACGAGAGAGAAACTCGACCACCTCTAAGCTGAGGGTGATCTGACAACCATGCCTGCGTAACCGCCGGTTCAATTTATCAACCTCCACCTTGATGATCGCTGGGACAACCTTCGAGTCAATCCCATTGAATGTTTCGATGTGGTCGATCCGGTTGACAAACTCTGGAGGAAAGCGAGCTAGAAGGCTATCGAGAACAATTTCAGACCGTTTGCTCCCCTGTGCGCCGAGTCTGGTCTCAGGGAGTAGTCTCAAACGCTTCTGCAGCTTGATGAGTTCTTTGGAGCCAAGGTTGCTGGTCATGAAAATGATTGCATTGCGAAAAGATACCGTACGCTCGCCTGAGGCGACTGTCAGAAGCCCATTGTCAAAAACATTTAGCAAAGCCAAGACGACTTCGTCGCTGGCTTTTTCCAGTTCGTCGAGCAACACGATGCCAGGAAGATTGCGGGTTCCTTCTATCTTGCTTTGATCAAGGATCGTCGTACCTTCTTTGGACCCGACATAACCCGGTGGGGCTCCGGTAAAGGCAGCTGAGTAATGGTCTTGTGCCAGCGTGTTCATGTCGATGCGGCAGACTGCATCCGCGTCGCCATACATCGCCCGTGCAAGTACGCGTACCATTTCTGTTTTCCCTACGCCTGTAGGTCCGGAAAACAGGATCGAGGCAAGTGGTTTCCGCGGATCGCCAATATCTGCGCGAATGACTCTTAGATACTGAAGAAGTAAAGCAATAGCTTGGTCCTGGCCTACTATATGTCGTCGCAACTCCAACTCAATTGCGGTCAAATCAAAAGTAAATCTCGAATTCAACAAGTTGGTTGCTTGCGGCGAAATCTCCGCGGTTGTAGGCGCACAGTTTTCGTCCACCAAGGCGCGCTTTGTCAGTTCACCTCTTTGCGTACTTTGAATCATGTCCGTCAAAAATGGCATTGCGAAACCTCTAGGTCAGATGGCAAACTTGCTTCCAGAATGCGGCGGCACAACGTAGCAAGGGGGAGAGGGCTTCTCTACGCTGTGCCGCCTTTGCCCGTTAGTCTGCCTCCATTTCCTTAGCCGATGTCGGAAGGTTGCCGACCGGGCATTGCGCGACACCGATCGTCGAGCGAGTGAGTTTTTCGACGTCCTCGCGGGTCTTTTCGGCGTCATTTACCCAGTTGCGGTAGAACTCAAAGGGGCAGTCAGCCACACCTTTGTCTCCATCCCCCGCCGCATGCACACCAGTGTACCCTCGGTGCAGTAGTTTGAAGAGATGGTTTTGTGACTGGTCGTTCGCCCGTGCATCGCGGATTTCTGGGATCGAAAGCTGCGCATACTGGATGCCCATCTCTTCCTCACCACATTGGCCGAGCGTTCGCCCATCAAAGCCGATGATGGCGGAATGACCGAAGTAGCTGTAGACGCCATCGAAGCCAGCCGCATTGGCAACCGCTACATAGGAGTTATTTGCCCAAGCCATGGCTTTAGCCATGATCACCTGCTGCTCCTTGGCTGGGTACATGTAGCCTTGGCAGCGAACAATCAACTCAGCGCCTTTCATCGCACAGTCACGCCAAATCTCCGGGTAGTTGCCGTCGTCACAGATTATCAGGCTGATCTTCAGCCCCTTTGGGCCTTCGGCAACAAATGTTTCGCCGCCAGGACACCAGCCCTCAATCGGACACCAAGGCAGAATCTTGCGGTACTTCTGTACAATTTCCCCCTTGTTGTTCATTAGGATGAGCGTGTTGTAGGGATTCTTGCGGGGATGCTCTTCATGCCGTTCACCGGTAAGAGAAAATACGCCCCACGTATTCGCCTTGCGGCAGGCCCGGGCAAATATCTCAGTTTCCTCACCAGGAATGATGGCTGCCGTTTCCATCATTTCGCCTGGGTCGTACATAATGCCCTGGGTGCTGTACTCAGGGAAAATCACAAGGTCCATGCCCGGCAGGCCTTGTTTCATGCCGACGATCATGTCCGCGATTTTCTCCGCATTCTCCAAAACCTGCGCTTTGGTGTGCAGGCGCGGCATTTTGTAGTTGACGACGGCTACGCCGACGGTGTTGTCGCTGCTGGAAATATCACCATGTCTCATAACTAGGTCCTCTTCTCCTGTTGGTGTAACTCTCTGGATTTCTTCATTCCGCTAGAAGGTCAGATGTTCCTCGACTACCGCATCGGTCAGGTCTTTCTTCTCTCCGGTCATTGCGATCCGGCCCTTGTCCATCACGATGAACCGGTCCGATGCCGCCCGGGCAAAGGGGATATTTTGTTCAACCAAGATGATGCTGAGCCCACGTTCCCGATTGAGGTGGACGATTGCTTCCTCAATTTGCTTCACAATATTTGGCTGAATGCCTTCCGTAGGCTCGTCGAGGATCAGGATCTTTGGGTCCATCGCCAAAGCGCGGGCGATTGCAAGCTGTTGCTGCTGACCTCCTGAAAGATCGCCGCCACGACGATTCAGGAATTCCCGCAGGATAGGGAACATGTCGAACAGATACTCAGGAATATTTCTCTTCCCATCAGCCCGTGCATACGTTCCCATCACGATGTTTTCGCGCACAGTAAAGCGTGGGATAACCTCGCGTCCCTGCGGGATATAGCCGATGCCAAGTTTAGCCCGTTCATAGGGCTTGGCCTCCACAATCTCGCTGCCGTCGAACAGCAAGCCTCCAGTGGCCCGGTCAGTCAGCCCCATGATGGTCTTTAAAAGGGTGGTTTTTCCGACTCCGTTCCGGCCTAGGATGGACAGAAACTCACCTTTTTTCATTTTGAAGGACAAGTCCTGAATTACTGGGCTCTTTCCGTAGTAGGAGTACAGGTTTGCAGCGTGCAGAATATCCATGGCTCAGTGTCCTAGGTAAGCGGTTTTGACATCTTCATTGTTCTCGATCTCAGTGATTGATCCCTCGGCAAGTTTCCTGCCTTGGGCCATTACAGTGATCCGGTCCGCAACTTGGCGGACAAAGGACATGTCATGTTCGACCACGATCAGTGCGTGTGCCCGCCGTAGCGTTTCAAATATCTCCGCGGTTTTGTCGGTTTCCTGGATGGTCATTCCAGCAGTCGGCTCATCCATCAGGATAAGCTTACTGTCCTGAGCCATCAGCATGGCGATTTCCAGCCATTGTGTTTCGCCATGGGAGAGGTTCCCGGCCTTTTCATTGTGTTTGGCCTCAAGCCCCACCAGGTCCAGGATTCGTACGATTTCCGGGCAGTGCCCCTGGCCAAAGCTGCACAATGTTTGCAGCAGGCCGTGGCGCTTTGAGCGGGCGATTTTCAGGTTTTCGTCTACCGTCAGTTCTTTAAAAACTGATGGCACCTGGAATTTGCGGCCAATGCCTAGTCTGGCGCGTTCGAATTCCAAGAGTGTCGAGATTTCTCGACCTTGGAATTTGACTGACCCTCCGGTCGGCTGTGTTTTTCCGCAAATCAGGTCCAATGTGGTGGATTTGCCGGCGCCATTTGGCCCCAGAAGGCAGAGGATTTCTCCGCAGCTGATTTCCAGGTCGAACCCATCCACGGCTCGCAGCCCACCAAAATCGACGTGCAGGTCTGTAATTTCCAAAAGTGCCATTCTAGTGCCCTCCTTTTACATCTGCAGAACTGTTCAAGTCGGGAAGCACAGCGCTGTCTGGGGCTAAACTGCTACGTTTGGCGAGCCACCGGTATGTTGCAGTGACCAATCCATGCAGACCGCGGGGCATGAAAATCACGACGAGGACAAAGGCCGCGCCTAGGATCAAATGCCAGCCTTCTACAAAGACATCAGACAGACGGCCCTCGAGGACATTGACGACAATTGCGCCGATTGCTGCAGCAACGATGGAGTCACGTCCGCCAACAGCGCACCAGATCACAATGGCCAAGCTGAAAGAGACGCTCATGTAGGTGGGAGAGGCGAATTCCAACACCAGCGTGTAAAGCATCCCCGCCCACCCAGCGAGCGCAGCTGAAATGCAGAACACCATGGTCTCGAATGAGGCCACATTGTAGCCGAAGAACCGCGTACGCTGGGCGTCCTCCCGGATGGCGCGCAGGACCAGTCCGAACTTGCTGTGTACCAGATAGAGGCCGATAACAACCGCAGTGATCAGACAACCAGCAATCAAATAGTAGAATGCAAGGCTGTAGGTATCGACGGTCCAGCCCAATAGTGTCAGCGGAGCCAGGCCTGTCAGCCCGTTTTGGCCGCCAG
The DNA here is from genome assembly GCF_027213915.1 of Sulfitobacter sp. G21635-S1. NCBI lineage: Bacteria > Pseudomonadati > Pseudomonadota > Alphaproteobacteria > Rhodobacterales > Roseobacteraceae > Sulfitobacter > Sulfitobacter sp. G21635-S1. Next base: position 10,781 of record NZ_JAPWGV010000036.1, on the reverse strand, counting down.
TATAACCTTGTTGTTCAATCACCAGCAGTTGAAAGGCAACCAAGAAAGCTAGGGTGATGACCGCAACGAACACGCCCGAGATACGTGCTCGGAACATAAACACAGCGACTAATCCACCTACTGCGGCAGGGATTAGGAACCCGGCCAGAAGCGTGAAGGAAAGAGAATGGAACGGAGCCCAAAACCAAGGCAACGCATCTACATTGTTCCAGCCCATGAAGTCTGGCAGCCCTGAACTGGCTTTCAGCTTCAAGTGCATCGCCATCACGTACGAACCGATGCCGAAAGTTGCCGCCTGGCCGAGGTTCAGCAAGCCGGCTGTGCCCCAGGACAAGGCAAGCGCGAGGGAAACGATACCCAAGCTAAGATAGCGGGCGAAAGTGTTTAGTTCGTAGCCGTCGAAGTTCAGAAAAACGGGGATAGCCAGGAACACGACGCAGGCGAACAATGCAGTTGCAGCAAGATCATATTGCAGTTTCTTAGTCATAACGTGCTCCTCAGCTGCGGGTGTTTTCTGGGAAAAGGCCGCGTGGACGCAGCCGGATCAGCAGAATGATGCAAGCCAGCACCGCAATGCGGCCCAAAGTGTCATTGATGATCATTGAGAACAGCGCCGTGGCTTCGCCTATCAGGACGGCTGCCGTAGCGGCGCCCAACAGGCTGCCAAGCCCGCCGATGATCACTACAAGGAAGGCATCCACGACCAACCCCGTACCCATTGTGGGAATGGTGCTGAACAGCGGGGTAATGAGCGCGCCGGCGATCCCTGCCAAACCTGCGCCATAGGCAAAGGTCAGCGAATAAACCTTCTCAGCCTGGATCCCATAGCATTCAGAGATATTTCGGTTCTGGATAACGGCGCGCAGCTTTGTTCCGAACTCTGTCTTGGTAAGCAGCGCCCACGTTGCCATCAGCACCGCAAGCGAGAACAGAATGACAAAAATGCGGTAATTCGACATCACCACCTGGCCGATTTCGATATTACCACGCAACATCTCCGGACCCTTGACAAAGCGGGATTCTGAGCCAAGCGTGATCCGTACGATCTGCTGCAGCATGATACCAATGCCCCAAGTGGCAAGAATGGTATCCAGCGGGCGGTCATACAGCCGCTGCACAATGCTCCGTTCGATGACCCAGCCCACAAGACCGACAGCGAGGAACACGAATGGCAAAGCAAGCAGAATGCTGAAGCCCAAGAAGTTTTGAAGCGCCCAAGCGGCGTAGGCACCCAGCATAACAAATTCGCCATGCGCCAGATTAATGACCCCCATAGATCCATAGATGATCGCTAGGCCAAGTGCGATGATCAGCAGGATTGAGGCCATGCTCAATCCGGAGAAGAGCTGATTAAATAGTACGTCCATCTTCTTTCCCCCATTTGGGCAGACCGATAGTATTTCTTCGGTCCGAGTGTCTCCTGGCGCAGGCGCCAGGAGCGCTGAGTTAAGCCTTGATCAAGCCTTCGCCGGTGCAAGACTGGCCCTCGTAGGCCGCATAGGGTTTTGGGGCTACTCGATCCGCGGTATTCAAGAGCACATTGGCCTGTCCATCGGCCTGCCATTGCGCCACTTTCGGCCACAGGTGGGTATGCAGATTTTCGTCGATCAGGACTTCTCCCTGCGGGGCCAACAGCTTTTTCCCAACAGCTGCAGCACGGATAGTTTCCGTGGTGACATTTTGCGGGTCGACCGCTTCTAGCGCCGCCTTGAACTGGTGGACTTGGAAATAGGCGGCCTCGCTAACAAAGTGAGTTACCTGATCGCCGCCGTAGCGGCTTTTGTATGCCTCTACAAACCGTTCGTTTTCCGGAGTGTCGTGTTGCATGAAGTACGGAGCAGACGAAAAATGTCCGGCAGCGGCTTCGCCGCCAATGGCCTTCACTTCGACTTCCGAACGAGTAAGGCTGATCACCGGCATCTGATCCGGGTTCAGTTCGGCCGCGTGGTATTGGCGTGCAAAGGCCACATCTGAATCGCCCACAACCGTAGCGAAGATCACATCCGGCTTTTCAGAACGAATCCGGTTGATCGCAGAGCTGAAGTCGGAATGCCCCAGCGGCACATATTCTTCGTGGACCACTTCGCCGCCAAGTTCTGCCAACAGCTTCTTGCAGTAATTGTTCTCTTCTTTCGGATAGACGTAGTTGTTGCCGATCAGGTAGAAACGCGGCCCGAAATTCTCGATGGCCCAGGAAATTACATTGTCCTGCTGCTGGTTCGGTACGGCTCCGCCATACATGATGTTGCGGGAGCATTCCCGGCCTTCGTATAGAGTCGGATACCAGTAAAGATTGTTACGTTGCTCAACCACCGGCAGCACCGCCTGGCGGCTGGCCGAAGTGTAGGAGCCAAACACACTGACACATTTGTCTCGGATCATAAGCCGCCGCGCACGGTCAGCATACGTCGCGGGATCAGAGGCAGGATCCTCGATAATCGGTCGCAGCATACGCCCGTGGATACCACCCTGTGAATTGATCTCTTCAATTGCCAGCAGTGCGGCATCGTGCAGCGTGTGTTCGACAACTGCGACTGCTCCTGTCAGCGAAAACAATAGGCCAACTGGGATGTCATCGCCAAGTGCATGCGCGGGCCTTGCCCCCAGCAACAAAGCTGGGGCCGACAAGCCGCCGGATACGCCGGCCACACTGAATGCGCCAGCCCGGTTCAGAAACTCTCTTCTTTTCATTCTTTTTTCCTCCCTAGTCTTCCGGACGTGACGCCCGGAAACGCAAAAGGGCCCCTTGGTCTCCAGATGCACTGGAAAACCAAGGGGCCCTTTTGCCCATATCTGGAACTCGCATTTGAGCTCCTGGTAATATTGTTTCACAAGGCATGCCGTTCTGGCAAGTATATTGTTGCTCGCTTTTTCAGGCTGTTACGCTGTGATGTTAGCTTCAGGGATAGATATCAGAGGCAAGGAATAGCCCGGACGACTCATCCTGACGATTTGGTGAATAGCCTTTTCTTAGATACAGATATGCGTATAGCTGTCGCTTTTATCTGCCCGGTTTGCTCGTTCAGTAGAGGTGATCGCGGGCGAAATCGCGATCGCTTGTGCAGGAGCCAGGCGCGCCTCCGCTCGGCTCTTGCGCGCCTGGCATCTTTCCGTTTGATTGGTCAGCCGCAATCTGGACACGGGTTCTGATGCCACTGCGCGTCGGTCTCCACGTAGAATGCGATCCCTCCCAGTTTCACCGCTCCGGCCCCGTGTGTCAGATCACCGTCCGGCCACAGTCAGGGCTTCGCCCAAAGCATCAAAGGCTCGACCTGAAGAGATCGGTGACATTCACTTTATTGCCAGAGGTTTCATCCGCATCTTTCTAACTCGCATTCTTGTTTGCAAAGATCTGCAATACATCAGTTTGCAGTCGTTCGTTCCAAGAACGTCAACGGCAGGCTTGTCCGCATCCTGCCAGTTCGGCCCTGACGACGCGAACGGCTGGTCTCGAACCACCAACCCGGTGTGATATGCCCAGTCTCAGTGACGTGAGCCCGTCTCAGATAATCTGCGCCCAGTCGCAATTATTGTGAGCCAGAGGCGATTTTGAGTCTCAAATAATCTGAGCTTAAAACGCCGATGATCTCGCGCCCAATCCCAGATGATCTCAAGCCGCTACACCTAGTCATCGTCGTACTCGTCTTCCTCAAGTTTTTTAGCGCACGAACTGCATAGGCCAGTCGCATCAGGATAATCTGTCTCCCGGTTGTCATCCATCCAAACCGTGCATAAACACTCCGAACATTGTTGGTGAGCCATTTGTCTATCCTTTCGCATTAGAGCTGGGCCTTTAGCGAGACCGCCCATTGTCGCCCTTGTTCCGTTGGGGGGCCGGTAGGAACTGGGCTTTAGTGTCTCGATCCATCATCACTTCATAGGTTTTGGCTAACTTAGTGAGCTGATCCAGGCCAGCTTGTTTTTCCTGGGGGTTCCTTAGGCCGGATACTGCGGTTTTGACCGTCTCTAGGTACTCGCGAATTGCAGTTTGAGCCTTGTCGCCGGTCTGGGTTCGGTCCGGATCTATGGCAAAGGTGATTGCGGCCTTCAGCAAATCATTCGTACCCGAATGCGAGACATGGCAGGCCGTTATCCAAACGTCACGTTGAATCTTTTCACTGTTCAGCTCGTGCCCTGCCCTCTCGCTGAGCTGGCGCAAAAACTCTGTTTGTGTCCGGCCATTGCCCTCACGAAATGGATGCACATAGTTGAGGTTTGCAATGACCTCAGAGGCGAAGTCACTATATTGGTCAGCTGTCATGCCTTGGCCGAAGCGGCCGCTCCGAAGCGTTTTTTCAACGTCAGCCATGCCCTGCTCTATGTACCGGTGGTTGTGAAACCAGCGACCGCCCTTACCAATCTCGACTGATCTGTACTGACCTGCCCAATCGTACACGTCTTGGAACAGGTGCTTATGAATTGACTTGATGTGCTGGGCATCGAGATTGCCAGTAGGTGAGCCTTGCCGAGTTCGGCCAAGCACAATAATGCGCTCAGCCCTGTCCAGCTCGTCACTATCGCGAATGCCCAGCCGGTTTTTGAGAACGCTAAAATCCGGCGGGTAGCAATATCGCTCATCTGCCATGCAGCGTTATGCCTTGGTCGCCTGGTTGAGTTTCGGGCGATACTGACGCTTTACGCTGCCGACCACGAAACGGGCCTGGCGGTCACCAGACCAGCCTTTTTTCTCCATGCGCCGGAACAGCTCAATTTCCTCATCTGTTGCCGGTGAGTTTTCAACTTCCTGCATGGCGAACCCATGACGCAGCCGCTTCGAGCTGATGCCGTCGTATCGTGAGCTAAGTGCCATTATGCAATCTCTGCCTTCTTAGCTAGGTTGGAGATCCGTTCCGAAACACTTTGAACGGTCTGTGTCGTCTGCAGTTCCTTTCCGTTCATCATCACTATAACAGCCTTGCCGTTCGAGCCTGCAAAATAATGGCTGATGTTCGCCGCGTTGACCCGAACCAGGTGCTCGGTGGTTTCAACTTCAAAAAAGCTCACTATCCGGTTCTCCATAAAACGATCATTTTGGACACTAGGCTACGGGACAAGCTGAAGGCCAGAAATTTTGCCACTGGTGTGTCCAAAAACCCTTCCAAAAACTGAAGTGTCCAACTATTGTTTCTTTAGCCGTTTTTTGGAGGATTTGCAATGCAGGAATGCGCCGCTGGCGGCAAGATTGTCGGCTACGCTCGTGTGTCGAAGGCTGACCAGTCCCTGGCGCAGCAGATCGCTCAGCTTCGGGCGCTTGGATGTGATGAGATCTACACGGATCAGTTGAGCGGTAAGAATGCCCGTCGGGAGGGGTTGCAATCAGCCCTCGATACGCTGACTGCGGGGGATCAGCTGGTAGTTCCTGCCTTTGATCGCCTTGGCCGAAATCAGCGTGATCTATTAAACATCGCGCAAGAACTGGATGAAAAGGGTGTCGCACTGCGTTCCTTGCGCGAGGACATTGACACACGAACCCCTCTTGGCCGCATGTTCTATTCGGTTTGCGCGATGTTCGCGCAGTTCGAACGCGACCTGATTTCACATCGAACGAAAGCGGGCCTAGCGGCCGCGAAGGCTGCTGGCCGTCGTGGTGGCCGACCGAAGGCAATGGACGCCGATATGCGCAATGTGATCGAGCAAAAGCTAGTCGGCACAAAGCTAAGTATCACTGCCATTGCTAAAGAACACGGGATCAGTCCCAGCACGATTTACAACGCCTTTCCCGGCGGTAGATCAGCATTGACCGCTAAGAGGTTTAAAGTCGTTTCTGATTACACAGCTGGAATGGAACGCTTTCAGGTGGTGGAAGATTCGAAAACTGGCGGATTTTACTGGCGGCTCATGGGTGACACGCCTCAACAGGACAGCGCGCCATATGGACCTTTTGAAACTGCTGACGAGGCGGCGGCTTCTTTGCGTTTGATCACCGTTGCGGGCACCACTGAAACAACAACAGCTAGGGCAAGCAAAAGGCAGAGTGAATGAACAATAAAGACAAGGCGCCTAATGCGGGGATTGGGGCTCGGCTGCAGGTCACCCGCAACGAGATCGGCATGACGCAGGCAGACATGGCCCAATTGATTGGAGTTTCGCTTCGTGCCTATCACAGCTATGAAAAAGGTGATCGTAGTCTACCAATCGAGGCTCTGGTTACTCTCCAAGAGAAGTTCAATTCAGACATCACCTGGATCCTTTTAGGCAGCAAGTCCGCAAGGATTGAGCATGACATCAAGGCTTTGCAAGAGTTTGAGATCTCTTTGGATCGGTATCTAGTGGGGCAGGGCATCACGATTGATAGTGAACGTCGCGGTGCCATAGTTGCACGTTGGTACAGGTCTCTAACCGATGGAGAAGAAATCCCGATGAAAGATGTTCACGTTTGGATCGAGTTCTTGAGGGAGTAATTGTAGCGGCTTGCACTTATCTGTAACGGATTGCACTTATCCGGCGCTCGGATTGCAAACATCCCGAACCAGGTGCGGGCTCCTTATGGGCCGCTCCAGACAGCCGACGAGGCCGAAGTTAGCACTTCAGCCTCATATTATCGGAACAAGCTGAATCAATCTTCAGACGCGCTTTTTTGGTAGCGCTCATCTCGATACTCGGATTTTGGTTCACCTTTGCCTTGCAATAACCAGGCAATGTCCACGTCAAAATTTTCACAAAACTTAAGAGCGAATGAAACAGTAGGTTCGCGCCTTGCTCTTTCGTAGTTCTTGTAAGTGGAATCCGACACATCGCATTTTGCAGCCATTACAGATTGTGCGTATCCGAGCGAGTTTCTTACGTGCAACATGCGTGCCGCAGTTCCAATGTCGCCAGCTTTATTGAAAAGCCCCATTTTGCCATCCTTTGATTGGGTACATACGTACCTACTGGGTACGTATGTACCTAGTAGGTACGTATGTGTCTATAGCTATTTTTCTTAAGGTGGCATTGAGGCCGACTTGCCCGAAGCTGCCTCTAGCTTGTTGCTTTGTAACTACGGAGATCACTGATTGATGAGGTGGTCCGACCGTATTGGGCGCTCAATGCGGGTGAGGCCATCTGCTCCGTAGATCGGCCTGCCAGCTACGCGCAGTTCTTCGAGGTATGCCACGTCCCAAACATCGTCAATGCGTCCGCAGGCCCCGCAGACACCAGTATCAGCCAAATCGAAACCAGGTTCGGGCCGGTCTGCACCAATGCAGTTCTCGCAGCGGTTCGCATTGGTCATGTCCTAGTGCTAGCCTCTTGGGCCAGCTTGATTAATCCCCCGGCCGGAAGAAGCCAGAGAGAGGCAAACAATGGCTTAAGAAGAGGCGGAACATCAAGCAATCCTGCCGCAGTGAAGCCAGCAAACCAGAGGCTGGCAAACACGAAGTAACAAGTAGCTGTTGAGTAAATTCTACGTATCATCGTTTTCCTTTGCTTGGTTGTTCAAAGGGAAAGCTTCTTCCGGTGTCAAATCGCGTCCAGCGTCACCAAATAAAAACCACTCTGAATCTAGCCGAAAATGTCGGATGAAACTCTTCACGAGAGAGATCGGCATGTCGCGTTCGTCGCGTTCATAATTTTGGTAGCTAGAGCGTGAAATAGAAAAAAGTTCTGAGACCTGCGGCTGAGTAAGTTTATGATGTTTTCGCACCTCTTTGAGCCGCTTTCCAAGCGGCTCATACGTGGGGGCTGGAACTTCCTGGCCATAGAGCTTCACCTTCCTACTCCCGTCACCACCGGCTCATACCGTTGTTGCAAGCTTCTCTGACTGCCGCTTTTACATCATCTGGGAAGGGTGCATTTTCCAGGTCCCATGTCTGGCTGATCAGATCTTCACCGACGCCGGCTAAACCTTCGCCTCGAACTGCGGCCTGGTACTTTGGCAAGTCGCCAGCCACATGAATGAGGATAGTTCCATGGAGGCGGAGACGCCGAACTACGCTGTCCGCGCTGCATTCCTCGTAATCCCTTAGCTTCTGCTTCAAGTGAGCAATGGTCTGTTCTTGCTCCTGGATGCGCTCGGTTAGGACCTGTTCAGTGATCGCGTTCATTAATTTGTACCTTCATTGGATTGGATAAGAGTCTGTGCATCGAGGTCGAATTCTTGGCCCACCATGTCGAGCGCAGAAAGGAGTATCTTTGATGCCCAATAGGGATCAAAACCCATGTCCAGCACTAGATCTTTGACCGCTGATGCCGCCAGTTGATCGTTGTCGATCGGGAGGCCGCCATGCTCTGCAATGATCTTCGAAAACCGCTCGAACTCAGGTCTCATCATTCGGCAACTTTTGGGAATCCACCCATGCGAATGTTGTCTGAAGCCACGACCTGGCAATTTCCGGATGGTCTTTCTTAAATGCTTCGAGTGCGTGTACCGATAGTTTGAGCGTCACCGGGTTGGGCTTTAAGTTGTGCATTGCCTCAGATAATTCATGGGCGGCACGGGGATTGGGCTCGCCCATCCGTCCTTCCAAAAGGCCTCGTATGGCAATCATGCCTTCAATCAAAATGTTGTTCAGGACGGCCGGTATTCCGTTTCCGTTCATGGAATATTCGAGCCCGTCAGCTGAGCCGCTGTCCGCTGGAGCCTGAACCAACATGGCCCAGTCCTGCAATGCCACGGCTTCAGCGAAATGCATCTGCGCCAAGTTGCGTTGCCCCTCAATGCTCCAAGGGTATGCGTCTGACGGCCCCAGTTCTGGAGGCAATTCGCCGGTGTCAGCCGCGATCTGGTGAAGTTTCGCTTCATTCGCGCAGGCCTCGGCAGCTTTTAAGGCAACATCTGCCAGTGTCATGCCATTTGGCAAGTCTGGAAATTTGTGGTCGAGAGGCAGTTTCAAATCAGTCATTTACCTGCGTTTTCCTCTAAATCCTCACTCTTGCCGCCGTTCAATCCTAAGGCGGATGCGAGCTTTTCTTGTGTTTTTGGCCGCGGTGTTCGGCGGCCAGTTTCAAAGTTGGAGATCGTCGACACGGTGACGCCAGATGCAGTTGCCAGATCTTCTTGGGACATGGATTTTGCAATCCGAGCCTCCCGGCATTCGGTGCCGGTCAGGATCATACGCCAGCTCGACGGTCCTTTTTGGTTTATCTCTATGCCCATCCGGACAAGCCGCCACCTGGCCGTCGAGTAGCTAAGATCTAGGGCTTCTGCGGCTTTTTCAATCGTTCCAAGCGCCTCGTACTGTTGTGCAAGTTCACGCCATTCTTCAGGAAATTCAGACATATCAGCTTTCATTTATAACTAGATATTAGTTACGCATGCGGCCGCTTGGCGTCAACTGCCTGCTTCCAGCGTTTTAGAGAATTGACCGATAGCCGACCGGTTCCTGTGCGGGAATACTGATGCTATCCGCCGTCGTTGGTGCAGATACCGGCGCCGCGCCGCTGAGGCTGGTTACCGCTGAGTTCTGTTGCCGAAACAGAGATTTTCATGTTCCGGGTGTTCAGCACCGCGCGGTACTGAACGTCAGTCGCCTCCTGGCTTTCAGGGCCGCCCGGTTGTTGGATAACCCACTCCAAAACATAGGAATCTGCACTTCTCTGTTTTACGTCAGCCAGAACAGCTTGCTCGTAGGTTTCCATGACCCCGCCGCGTCTGACCGTAGCAAGATTCTGATCCAGTTGCAGGTGAAGCGCTATTTTGGCTGGGATATGGCGGCTGCCCGCAAACGGTTCCACATCACAGCTAAGGGTTTCGGCCGCCGATGAAAGGCCAGGTGCGCCTGCAAAGGAGAGCAAAGCGGCCAAGGCAGCTGAGAGGTGATGTGCCTGCATCCAAGTCTCCTGGAATTTGCCACCGCACCCCGGCTGCTCTTATGTGCATTGAAGCGTTTGGCGCCCATGGGGTGCGGGTGAGGGGCGCCATTCTACCTTGCTTCGAGGGTAACAGCGTCGAATAAGCGCCTCAATCGAGAGCTGATTTGGATTTTAGTCGTCGTGCTTCGGTGGAATGCTCGCGCAACTCCAGAACTCACACTACGCGGCAAGGGTTTTCGCCAGGGAGAGCAGCTGCATTCGGCTCTTTTCAGGGATGCCGTAATAGGTCCGCACCAGGTCAACGGCTTCTTTGGCGAGCATCGGGCTAGTGCTTATGTCTGCTTCAGTTTCCGCGCGGGCGTCTACTTCCAAGCCTTCAAAAAAATAGGCTACTTCAACTTCAAGGGCTTGAGCGATTTCCCAAAGCCTCGATGCGCTAACTCGGTTGGCGCCTGTCTCATATTTCTGAACTTGCTGGAACTTCACATTGCAGCGAAGGGCAAGATCCTGCTGCGACATGCCTTTCAGCCAACGCTTTTGACGGATGCGTTTGCCGACGTGTTGGTCAATCGGGTTCATGTTTTTGCTTTCTTGGTCTGTACGGTGGTGCTTCTTTACCTCCAATTCAGACCAAATCAACTCTGGATCGAGTGATTGCTGGGCAAATCCCGCGTTTTGCGCGGGACCGGGCTCTAGTCGCGCGCCGGCGAGACCGGCGCGCTCCCCGAGCCTCGCCCCCCTGCCCTCGTGCGGCCCGAGTGCGGCGCGGTCTGTCTCGCTGAGCCAGCCCGCGCCGCGGCCGCATGTCGGTCACGAGGGCGAGTCTCGGCCCTTCGGGTGACGATCTTCCCTCGGCTTCGCCTCGGCCTTTTGCGGGTGTCCGTGGCCGACCAGGTGCGCGCCTGCAGCCAATCACCTTCTTGAAATATCCTCGGGGGAGCGCGCGAAGCGCGCCGGGGGCAGACAGCCCCCGCAGCCGCCCTGGGCGGCTTTCGATGCCTGACCTTCCCACAAGTCGGCTCGCTTCCCTTCGCTCTGTGTGGGCGCGG